>CAIVXW010000214.1 GCA_903910005.1 uncultured Methylococcaceae bacterium | reverse complement strand
TCAGGTCATCGGGAACGTCATGCACAAGGCCGCCTTCGATCGTCGTTGTCATCAATCCTGAAATTGAAATTGCGAAATTCGTTATTCCTTAAGAAATTTGCTGATCCTCAATGATTTATCTGACATAATCCGGATGAAATAAGCCCCGCGGGGCAAATGCCTGACATCCAGCGTGACTTGTGATGCCGATAGTTCTGCCTCCAGGATCTTGTGCCCTTGCACCGTGACTACTTCAATGGTGGAATGGGCAACCGGGCCAGCCGGCAGGTGGACGCTCAAGAAGGTGCTTGCCGGGTTTGGAAAGAGGGAAATACTGGCTTCGCTCATATCCTTGATACCTGTTATGTTGGTAGTGTCAAATTTCATAACAGTTGCTTTTTGCTCATGGGCCCAGTCCTGGAATGCTACATAGGGTACGCCGGTAACAGGATGAAATGCAACCGTGGTCGATTTGGTAATGCCGTCAGAAAAACCGGGAGAACCGACAGACACCCAGTTCGTTCCGTTAAATTTCATCAGCGATGCCTTCTGCGAGTATGCTGAATCCATGTATACGACATTGGGCGTGTTTTCAGGATCAAAAGCCAGCATCTGATACCAGGAGTATCCCGCGGTGAATCCCGGGGTGCCAACGTAGACCCAGCTAGTTCCGTCAAATCGCATCACGGAGGTCTTCTTTTCATGGGCCCAGTCCTCGAAGGCCACATAAGGCTGGTCATCGGCAGGGTTGAAGGCAAGGCTGGTCCAGTTGGTGATACTCTCTGAAAAACCCTCTATTCCCAGGGGAACCCAGCTGTTGTTGATAAAACGCATCACGGTGGCTTTGTAGCCATTCGATGCGTCGACATATGCAACATGCGGCTGGCCCGACGCACTGAAGGCGAGGCTTGTAAAACTGGTAAGCCATCCGGCAAAGCCTGCAGTCCCGGTGATACTCCAGGTGGTACCGTTGAAATTCATAACCGTCACACCATTGCCCGCTGCAAAATCCTGGAAGGAAACCGAAGGCTGGTTGGAGGGGCTGAAGGCAATGCTTCCGTTCAGGATACATCCGGCTGAAAAAAACTGCCCCCCGACATATCCCCAGTTTGTTCCGTCGAACTTCATGAGCGTGGCCCGGCCCGACATATCCGAATGGTCGGAGAAAAACATGAAAAGCTGGCCTGCCTTGTCGAAGGCGATCTGTGTCTCCGAGGCTCGCCCGGCAGAGAAACCTGCCGTACCAACATAACTCCAGCTGAGGCCGTCGAATTTCATCACCGTCGCCTTCCTGTCATTGGCCCAGTCAGAGAATCCAAGATAAACCTGCCCCGAAGGACTGACGGCAACACTCGTAAAATCGGCCTGGCCAGGGGAGATGCCGGCCGCATTGCCGACCTTTATCCAAAGGGTGTCGACGACGGCCGGCGCACTCAGCGCTGCGCACTGCCCGGCGATCAGGAGCGTCAGCAGCGTGGCGAGATAGTTTAGTTGTCTTTTCATTATGGCAGCTTGTTTATCATATTATTGCATCCTGCATCTCAGATCCAGCGTTTCTGACCTGTTGTTGCCTTCGTGTCCTTCGTGCCAAACTTCGTGTCCTT
>CAIVXW010000213.1 GCA_903910005.1 uncultured Methylococcaceae bacterium | reverse complement strand
GTCGGATTGTCATCCTGTATCATGCCATCGCGATGGCCGTGGTCGCCATCGAAACCTACATGATCACCAGCCTGCTCAAGCTCAACCCCTTTCTCAAAACGGCCATCAACCTGCTGATTACGGTGGGTTACATCCTGACCATGATTTTCGGCCTCGGTTTTGCCTACTTTGGTCACAACTGGGCGTTCCACGGGCTGTACATTACCGGGTTGGCGCTGATTTTCTTCGCGGGCGTGCTGCTCTGCGTGGCGCTCTGGCCCTGGAAGAAAGATTACCACGTCAATGACAACGCCTACGCCCACTTGCCCGGCGGCGTGGATTTGGAACGGGTCGCCTTTTTCGCCACTGCGGTGACAACCGTCATCTCCGCCCTGTTTGGCGCGGTGCCGGGAGCCTATTTTGGCAACGGCTTCGAGGTTTTCCTGGCCGAAAATGTCATCCGCTACCCCGAAAAAACAGTGATGGAGTATTCGGTCATCGGCCACCTGCACATTATGCTGGCGCTGATCGCCATCATGCTGACGCTGATCATCGGACGCTGGCTGAACTTCAAAGGTCTCTGGCAGAAAATTGCCATGCCGCTGATGATTCTCGGCACAATTGTGCTGAACCTGGGCGTTTGGGGCGTGGTCACGCCGCTTGAGCCGATTGCGCACACCATCATCTACGTTGGCGCGACCCCCTCCATGCTGGCGGCGCTTTTCTTGCTCATCTGGAGTTGGAACAAGCTCATCAAAGATGGCACCGCCCATCTTGCCCGTCCCAGCCTGGGACAAAAACTGGCCGCCCTGGTGCGCGACCCGCTCAAATTTGGCCCCACCTGGCAAATGCTCTTTATGAACTTCACCACCAGCGGCATCGGCATTTTCATGGCCATCCGACTGGATGAAATCTTCCGCGTCTGGCCGGCGCGTGAAGAACGCATTGAGCTGACCGGTCACTGGCACGCGCTCTCTGCCATCATAGCCACCATCATCCTGTTTTACTATGGCGACATGATTGGCTTGAAGGGCAAAGCCCGTCAACTCTATGGCTGGGCCATCATCGTGTTCTCAGATGTCGCCCTGGCGGCAGTCACCGCCTTCGAGATGAAACGGCTCTTTATCAGCGAAGCCCTGCAACAACCGCTGGTCAACGGCCTCATGCTGGCAATGGATTTCGGCTTGGGCGCGCTGCTGACCCTGCTGGCAGTCGTCCTGGTCTGGCGGCTGGTGGATTTGTTCAAACCCAAGGGGCGCTGGCAGGATGAAGCGACTCAAGAACTGGCTGACGAGGTGAACCGATGAAACGCTATCTTTCCACCCTTCTCCTGTTCGCTGTTTTCCTGGCCGGGTGCGCCACTGTAGATTTGAACGCCCCGATGCCGACCTTTGACACCGGGGTTGACCCTGCCGTTTGGGCAAAAATCCCCGCCGGGGAGTTCCTTTCCGGGCAATTCGCAGAACCGGTGACCATAAACTACGATTACGAGATGATGATCACGGATGTCACCGTCAGCCAGTACACCGATTATTTGACGGCAGCCCTGGCTGCGGGTGAAGTGAAAATCGGCCAGTTTAACGGGAAACAGGCAATCGTCGGCTACTATCCCGGTGACGAGTTCCGTGGCGTCAAGCACGAGGAAAAAATCGAAGCCGGGGACTGGATTTTAATCCCCCTGGATGACCCGGCCTCGCGCTTCACCTTTGACGGGACAAAGTTTGCCCCCATGCCTGGCTACGAAAACCACCCGATGACCAACGTCACCTGGTTTGGCGGCTGGGCCTATTGCGGCGCGCTCGGCGGACGCCTGCCGACCGAGTTGGAATGGGAAAAAGCAGCCCGCGGTTCTGCGGATGAGCGCCCCTTCCCCTGGGGCGAGGAGATTTCGGGGCAGGCGGCAAATTTCTATTCCAGCCGCGACCCGTTCGAGGAGATGTCCAGCGTTGGCTCGCGCACCAGCCCGGTTGGGTTCTACAACGGCCAGAACTATGGCGATTTCCAGACCATCAGCAACGCCAGCCCCTACGGTCTGTACGATATGTCCGGGAACGTCTGGCAGTGGACCGGAAATGTCTACGAAGGGATGCACTATCGCTTCCTGCGCGGCGGCTCAAAAGACACTTACGACATGGATTTGCGCATTTGGGTGCGCAACAACG
>CAIVXW010000212.1 GCA_903910005.1 uncultured Methylococcaceae bacterium | reverse complement strand
CGGGCATCCGCCTCAGCCGCCTGCTGTTCGGCCTTGTGTTTGGCTTCCGCCTCGGCCTTGCGACGGGCATCCGCCTCAGCCGCCTGCTGTTCGGCCTTGTGTTTGGCTTCCGCCTCGGCCTTGCGACGGGCATCCGCCTCAGCCGCCTGCTGTTCGGCCTTGTGTTTGGCTTCCGCCTCGGCTTTACGACGGGCATCTGCTTCAGCCGCCTGCTGTTCGGCTTGCTGACGTTCTTCCTCCAGCCGTTGCCGGGCCAGTGCCTCAGCCTTTTGCAGGCTGGCCGCTTCTTCGGTTTTGCGAATTTCTGCCTGCCGCTGTTTGTCTTCAGCCAAGCGCCGCATGTGCTCCTGCCGTATCCGTTCTTCGGCCAGAGCCTGACGCTGGGCCTCCTGCTCTGCTTCCTGTTTAGCCTGACGCTGCTCCTCAATTCGGGCCTTGTGGCTACGCTCCTCCTGGCGGCGGGCATTACGAGCGGCCTCTACCGGTTGGTCGCTGACCAGGGTTGCCTGTACGATATCGGGTTGAGGTATTTCTGGAATCTGGTGGGGCGAATCAAAATGCACCCCAAACAGCAGGATCAGAACCAGATGGAGCGTGACGGACAAACCCAGGGGAACGCCCTGATGACGGGGGAGGCGCGAGGTCATTCTTCGGCAGGACGAGTCATCAATCCGACATTGGGCACGCCGGCATTTTTAAGGGCTGCCATGATGGCAACGACCTTGCCGTAGTCCACTGTGCTGTCTCCCCGAATCAATACAGCCAGCCCCGGTTTTTTGGTCAGTGCTTCCACGACCTGCCGGGTCAGTTCGTCAGGGGTTACGGCGGTATCCTGTTGATTGCCTGAATCCAGATAAATACCACCGCTTGCATCAATGGAAATGATCAGCGGTAATTCCTGTTTGGGATCAATCATTTTGGCTTCAGCCTGGGGTAGGTCCACATCGACCCCGGTTTGCAGCATCGGAGCCGTCACCATGAAAATGATCAGCAGAACCAGGGTGACGTCAATATAGGGAACGACGTTGATTTCCGCCATGGGGGCACGACGTTTCCCGCGTCCGCCTCGCGAAGGGGGTATATTCATTTGGCGTGGGCCTGACGGTGCAGCAGGCTCAGGAATTCTTCGGTGAAGGTTTCATACCGGCTGGCCAGACGGCCGATTTCAGTCGAATAGCGGTTGTATGCCATGACCGCCGGGATGGCGGCAAACAACCCCATGGCAGTGGCCACCAGTGCTTCGGAAATACCGGGGGCCACCATCGCCAGGGTTGCCTGTTTGACCGTACCGAGGGAGCGAAAGGAGTTCATGATGCCCCACACCGTTCCGAACAACCCGACGTAGGGACTGGTGGAACCGACTGTTGCCAGAAACGGCAGACGTTCATCCAGTCGTTCCAGTTCGCGGTTGAGGGCTACCCGCATCACCCGTTGCGTGCCCTCCACCACTGCGTCCGGTGCCATGTTGGGTTGCTGCCGCAAGCGGGCAAACTCCTTGAAACCGGACAGGAAGATGCTCTCCATGCCTTCGGTTTCGTAGTCGTCACGAGTCAGTTGACGGTAAAGATCGGCCAGATCAATACCCGACCAGAAGCGTTCCTCAAATTCTTCCGAGGTGCGCTGGGCACGTTTTATTTCCTGATACTTGGAAAAAATGAAAGTCCATGATACGACCGAAGCCATCAATAATATGGCCATTACGATCTGGACGACCAGACTGGCTTCCTGAATCAGGGTGATAATGGAAAGTTCAGAACTCATGTTTCAGGCTGTGTAATAAAATTGCTGGAATCGCTACCGGGCGGAATCCGTCGACCCCGAGACACACCACCTTGACCTCTGCTGTTGCGAGCAGCAGGTCTTCTCCCCGGGTCAGGGTCTGGGTGAAGGTCAGGCTGGCAGGCCGCACACCGGTGACCTCAGCACTGGCCAGCAGGGCATCGTTGAAGCGGGCGGGCTTGAGATAATCAATGCCCAGGGTACGAACCACGAACAAAACGCCGTACTCCCGCGACAGAACATCCAGTTCATGACCCATTGCCCGCAGGTATTCGGTGCGGGCCCGCTCAAAATACTTGAGATAGTTGGCGTGGTAAACCACCCCGCCGCTATCGGTGTCTTCATAGTATACACGCACTGGCCAAAGGATTTTTTTCATGCCGTATTCGCTGCAGGTTAATGGATTAGAGCAAGGTATCCGGCGGTTCAGCCAGGTTCGGGGTATCCAGCCCCAGATGCAGGTAGGCCAACCGGGTAGCGACCCGTCCCCGGGGTGTGCGCATGATAAAACCCTGCTGAATCATGTAGGGTTCAAGCACATCCTCCAGGGTACCCCGCTCTTCGCTGAGGGCCGCCGCCAGATTGTCCAGCCCGACCGGCCCACCCTGAAATTTTTCAATCAGGGTATGCAGGAAGTTGCGATCAAGCTGATCAAACCCCTGTTGGTCTACTTTAAGCAAATGCAGGGCCTGATCCGCAACGTCGACCGTTACTTCGCCGTTGGCCAGAACCTCGGCAAAATCACGTACCCGGCGCAGGAGGCGATTGGCGATGCGGGGGGTTCCACGCGAACGTTTGGCGATTTCAGCCGCGCCGCCGTCGGTCATGTGGATGCCCAGTATTTGGGCCGATCGACCGACGATGCGGGTGAGTTCTTCCACCGTATAAAACTCCAGCCGGTTGACGATACCGAAACGATCCCGCAAGGGAGACGTGAGCAAACCGGCCCGGGTCGTGGCTCCCACCAGGGTAAACGGCGGAATATCCAGCTTGATGGAACGGGCGGCCGGTCCCTCACCAATCATGATGTCGATCTGGTAATCCTCCATGGCCGGGTAAAGTACCTCCTCCACCACCGGACTTAGCCGATGAATTTCGTCGATGAACAATACGTCATGTGATTCCAGGTTGGTCAGCAACGCGGCCAGATCACCGGCCCGTTCCAGGATGGGTCCAGACGTCTGGCGCAGGTGGGCTCCCATTTCGTGGGCAATGATATGGGCCAGGGTGGTCTTGCCGAGACCGGGCGGGCCGAAAATCAGGACATGATCCAGTGCCTCGCCGCGTTTACGGGCGGCCTGTATGAACACGGCCAATTGCTCACGCATGGCCTGCTGGCCAATGTAATCCTCCAGGCGGCGCGGACGAATGGCCCGATCCTGGGCCTCGTCATCGCGGGTTCCACCGGGGGCAATCAATCGTTCCGGGCCTTTCTGCATGGTCGCGGCTCCTAACGGGCTACCGCTTGCAGGGCGGCCCGGATGATGGCTTCGCTGCTCTGGCCTTCAGTGGGTACCTGCCGGATCAACGACTGCGCCTCCTGCGGCTTGAATCCCAGGGCGATCAGGGCACTGAGGGCATCGTCCACCGGCTCGTTGCGGGACGGTACGGTGACGGGTACGCTGCCCGCTAACGGCACGGTCGGTTGCTGATCGGCCAACTCAATCATCAGCCGTTCTGCCGTTTTTTTGCCGACACCGGGCAACCGGATCAGGCGGGTAGTGTCACGGGTGTGGATCGTGTGGTGAAAATCCGCCACACTCAGGCCCGACAAAATGGCCAGAGCCAGCCGGGCACCCACACCACTCACCCGCATCAGGCGACGGAACAGACCGCGCTCTTCCTCGGTAAAAAAGCCGTAGAGACTGTGGGCATCCTCGCGGATGGCCAGGTGGGTATGAAGGGTGACAATCTGGCCGGTTTCGGGCAGTTTGTAAAAGGTTGACATCGGGGCTTCCAGTTCATAGCCCACCCCGGCCACATCCAGCACCAGGGCAGGCGGCTTCCGCTGGACGATCACCCCGCGCAAAAACCCGATCATGGCAGCCTCACTCCGGCCTTGAGCAGGCGGGATCGGGTTTGTCGGTGATGAATATGGCAGAAAGCCACCCCCAGGGCGTCACTGGCATCCACCGGCAACTTGTCCGGATACCTGAGCAGGCATCTCACCATGTGTTGAACCTGTAATTTGTCGGCATTGCCTTTGCCCACCAGGGCCAGCTTGATTTCGCGGGCGGCGTATTCGTGTATTTCCAGCCCGACCGTAAGGGCCGCACACATCGCGGCACCGCGTGCATGCCCCAGTTTCAGGGCAGAATCCACATTCCGGCTCATGAATACCTGCTCAATGGCGACTTCATCCGGACGGTAGTGCCGTGAAATTTGCTGAACCTCGTCGAAAATTTGTTTGAGCCGGGATGCAAAGGCATCGGCGTCGGTGCGGATACACCCGCAGGCGACCAGAATCGGGCCATTGACGGTTTCCTCGATGATGCCGTATCCGGTTACTCTGGAGCCGGGATCCAGGCCCATGACCAGGGTCATGCCGTGTTCTCAGTTAATGCGGGCAAGGATATCCTCGCTGATGTCGGCGTTGGAATAGACGTTCTGCACATCATCCAGATCTTCCAGACGTTCCAGCAGACGGATCATTTTTTCGGCATCGTCCTGATCAAGCGCGATGCTGGTGCTGGCTTGCTGGGTAATTTCTGCCGTATCCGGCACAAGACCTGCGGCGATCAGTGCCGCCTTGACCGGCTCCAGATCGTCAGGGTTGACCAGTATGTCGATTGATCCATCGTCCTGGCTGATGACATCCAGGGCACCGGCTTCCAGGGCGATTTCCATCAGGCGGTCTTCATCCTGTTTGGGCGGATAGCTAATGATACCGGTTTTGCTGAACAGGTAAGCAACCGAGCCATCGGTGCCGAGGTTGCCGCCCATTTTGCTGAAGGCGTGACGCACCTCCGACACGGTACGGTTGCGGTTGTCAGTGAGGCAATCCACCATGACGGCCACGCCACCGGGGCCGTATCCCTCGTAGCGGACTTCTTCATAATTTTCACCCTCCATCGCTCCGGTGCCTTTCTTGATGGCCCGCTCGATGGTGTCCTTGGTCATGTTGCCGGTCAAGGCCTTGTCCATGGCCGCCCGCAAGCGGGGATTGTTGGAGGGATCGCCGCCGCCGCTGCGGGCTGATACCGTGATTTCCCGGATCAGTTTGGTGAATAATTTACCCCTTTTGGCATCCTGTACCCCCTTGCGGTGCTGGATGTTGGCCCATTTGCTGTGACCTGCCATAGATGCTGATAACCTCCGATAATCTGATTGAGCGGATCAAAGGTGCCGATATTACCATCATTGGACGTGAATTCGGCAGCCAGTGTTCGTAGAAGGAGGGGGCAGAAGGCAGAAGGCAGAAGGCAGAGGGCAGAGGGCAGAGGGCAGAGGGCAGAGGGCAGAGGGCAGAGGGCGGAAGGCGGAAGGCGGAAGGCGGAAGGCGGAAGGCGGAAGGCGGAAGGCGGCCAGGATGGTCGTGCTACCAGGAACTCCCCTCACGTCCATTCTCTGGCTCTTGCCCTGAACTGACGTTATCCTTAACGTGAATTCGGGATAAGGCGTGAATGGCGAATGGCGAATGGCGAATGGGAGCATGGATTGCTGGTGGGTATGCGGTACTCACTCGCCACTGAATCCACCAGGCCGTCAGGATGGCAGTAGTCCCGGACTGCCACTCGCTATTCACCACTAACCATTCACCCTATCCTTAACCTTTTGCCTTATTCCCCTGATGCGTTTTCTGAGAACCCTGCTGCTGGGTCTGTTTGTGGTGACGGTGGTTCCCGTCGCCGGTTTGCGTGAGTGGTCGCCTCCCTTCACAGCCTTTATGCTGCATGCCCGTATTCAGGCCTGGATGGACGGTGATGAGGATTTCAGGCTGAGGCAGTGCTGGGTGCCGTTTGCAGCGATTGCCCCGGAGGCGGCCCTGGCAGTGGTAGCCGCCGAGGATCAGTGGTTCAACCGACATTTCGGTTTTGATCTCAATGCCATGGAGCAGGCACTCAGGCACAATGAGGCAGGCGGTAAAATCCGGGGGGCGAGTACGTTGTCGCAGCAAACCGCAAAAAACCTGTTTCTGTATCCGGGCAAAAGTTATATTCGCAAGGCACTGGAGGCCTGGTTCACCGTCCTGCTGGAACTGATGCTGCCCAAGCAGCGGATTCTGGAGATTTACCTCAACATTGCCCAGTTCGGCCTGGGCATTTATGGCGTGGAAGCTGCGAGTCAGCATTTCTTCCACAAACAGGCTGCAAGCCTGACCTCAGCCGAGGCCGCCTTGCTGGCGGCGGTATTACCCAATCCGATACGCCTCAGGGTCGATCAACCCACACCTTATCTGCTGGGACGCCAGGCCTGGATACTCCGGCAGATGAAACAACTGGGAGGCACGACCTATTTGCAGGATATCCGAGCCTCGGCCGGATAACATTTTTTACAACACCCAAATGGAGTCATCCGCATGAAAATACTTGTAGTAGGCAGTGGCGGGCGTGAACATGCCCTGGCCTGGAAACTGGCGCAATCGGCCCGGGTCGCCGAGGTTTTTGTAGCCCCCGGCAATGCCGGCACGGCCCGGGAAGCCCGGGTTGAGAACATCCCGATTGCGGCAGATGACGTCGCGGGCCTGCTGGCATTTGCCTTGGACAACGCTATTGATCTGACCGTGGTCGGCCCGGAAGTCCCGCTGGTTGCCGGTCTGGTTGACCGGTTTGCAGCCGAGGGTTTGCGCTGTTTCGGCCCGCGTCGGGATGCGGCCCAACTGGAAGGTTCCAAGGCATTCTGCAAGGAATTTCTGGTTCGCCATGGCATTCCTACCGCAGACTACCGGGTCTTTACCGATATGGATCAAGCCCTGGCTTACCTGCATGACAAGGGGGCTCCCATTGTGGTCAAGGCCGATGGTCTGGCGGCGGGCAAGGGCGTGGTGGTGGCCCGAACCGAAACCGAAGCCGAGCAGGCAATTCGGGCCATGCTGGGAGATAACCGGTTTGGGGCAGCGGGCAGTCAGGTGGTGCTGGAAAATTATCTGGAGGGTGAAGAGGCCAGTTTTATTGTGATGGCGGACGGCGTACACGCACTGCCCCTGGCCACCTCCCAGGATCACAAGGCACGTGATGACGATGACATGGGCCCCAACACCGGTGGCATGGGGGCTTATTCACCGGCACCAGTGGTAACGGCGGCGATCCAGCAGCGGGTCATGGACGAAGTCATTATGCCGACGTTGCGGGGCATGGCCCGTGATGCCATCCCGTATACCGGATTTCTCTATGCCGGTCTGATGATTGATGCAGACGGATCACCCCGGGTGCTGGAATTCAACTGCCGTTTGGGTGATCCGGAAACCCAACCCCTGCTCATGCGGCTGAAAACCGATCTGGTTGATCTGTGTCTGGCCGCGCTCGACGCCCGTCTGGATCAGGTTCAGGCTGAATGGGACGAGCGACCGGCCCTGGGCGTGGTGATGGCAGCAGCAGGCTACCCGGACGCCTATCCGAAGGGGCAGGTTATACGGGGCTTGCCCACAGCCGAAGCGGTCGATCTCAAGGTGTTTCAGGCAGGCACCCGCGAGGATAGAGGCGAGGTGGTGACCGACGGTGGTCGGGTGCTGTGTGTCTGTGCCCTGGGCCATGATTACGCCGAGGCACGGGAGCGGGCCTATGACCAGGTCAAGGCGATTACATGGGATGCCTGCCATTATCGCAAGGACATTGGGTACCGGGCGATAGAGCGACAGGCCATTCAGGCTCCGTGATGCAGCGTCCCGTTACCCGACGCTATGAGGATCCCCTGGCCCGGATCTGGATTCTCTGCGCCGAACGGATCGGCTTCAGAATCGTCCGCACCAGCGAGGCCTATGCCTCGACCGATGGCCGGGGAACCATCCTGATTGGCGAGGACAGCCAACTGGATGCCGATGACAGCCTGGCTCAGATGATTCTGCATGAACTGTGTCATGCCCTGGTTGAAGGGGATGAGGGACAACGGCAAACCGACTGGGGACTGGGCTACTACACCGGAGCCAATCCCTGGCGGGAACAGGCCTGCCTCAGGTTGCAGGCCTTTGTAGCGGGGCGTTTCGGCTTGCGCCAATTTCTGGCTCCCACCACTGATTTTCGGGAAAGTTTCTGGAATCAACTGCCTGACGATCCGTTTCAGGCAGCCCCTGAACACGGCGGTCGGCGCGAAAAAAGCTGTATCGCCGCCCGTATCGGCTGGCAACGGGCACTGAAACCGGCCTGGCGTGATCCGATGGACACCGCTCTGGCCGCCACGGCCCGCATGGCAGTGCTGGTGCGTGACGGGCAGAGCCACTCCCGTCACGCTGGCGATGAGCCACTCCCCTCACTCTGGAACGTCGTGCAAAACCAGCCCCCACCCCACCCGGGCGGGTTGGCACCCGAGTGGCCTGAATCAACCGGCATCACCTGCGGCACATGCGCCTGGTTTCAGGCCGGGCGTGGACGGTACCGGCGTTGCCGTCGACCGCAAGCCGGGCCAGTCACTGACACCGGGATCGCCTGCATGCTGTACGAACCGGCTGCGGAACTGGATTGCCTGACCTGCGGAGCCTGTTGCCGCGAGGCTTACGATGCCGTTGAGGTAACGGGACGCGAGGCGGTGGTGAAGCTTCACCCAGACTTGATCGTCCGGGGCGACACCCGCCTCAAACTCCGGCGCGAGGGTTCCCGCTGTGCTGCCCTGCAGGGCGGCCATACCGCCACCGAACCCTATGCCTGCACCATTTATCCGGATCGACCCAAAACCTGCCACGAATTCACCCAGGGCAGTGCCCATTGTCTTGAGGCCCGCCAGCGGGTGGGTTTGTCATTGTAGGTAAACGTCCGTCCGGGTCAGGGGAGTTGAATAAGACCGGAAACCACTTTCTGGATGGTATCGCAGTACAGTTGGTACTCAAAGGGCAGAACCCGGGCCTGAAGACTCTCCGGGGTATCTCCCGGCAACACCGGAACGGTAACCTGGGCCAGAATCCTGCCGGTATCATACTCATCATCAACCAGATGCACGGTGGCTCCGGTCAGGGTTTCACCGGCTGCCAATACCTGTTCGTGTACATGAATGCCAAAAGCACCAACACCACCAAACCGGGGCAACAACGAAGGGTGAATGTTCAGGATTGAACCTGCAAAACGTTGCAGGGTTACGGGGCCAAGTCGTTTCATGTAACCACACAGCAAAACCAGGTCAACCCCCTGCATCTCAAGGGTTTGGGCGATGGCCTGATCCAGCAGTGCGGGATCGGGATGCGTGGTTGAACTGAGATGGCGAAATGGAATATCTTCACGAATGGCCCGTTCCAGCGCGCCTGAATTGCGGTTATTGCTGATTACCATAACCGG
>CAIVXW010000211.1 GCA_903910005.1 uncultured Methylococcaceae bacterium | reverse complement strand
TGACCGGATGCAGTATCATGGTGCCGGTTTCAATCTGGCAAAAATCCAGGATGTCGCTCAGGGTGGTCAGCAGGCGTTCGCCGGAGTGATGAATCTGCCGGAAATAGTCCCGGGCCAGTATCAGCGATTCGGTGTCCCGGGCCAGATGACTCAGACCAATAATGCCGCTGAGTGGCGTACGCAGTTCATGCGACATGTGGGTCAAAAACCGGTCACGTACCTGCAGTGCCCGTTGGGCGGTCAGACGGGCTTCCGCCAGTTGTTGCTCAATGGCGGGGGTCTGCACGGGTTCGCAAAAATGGCCCAGCAAAAATGCCTGGTCGGCATGGATCAGCCGCTCAAACCGGATGGTCACCGATGCGGAATGCCCGTTTTCCGTGCCGAGGCGGGTTTCAATCCGTACTGCCTCGTTGTGCAGCAGCCGATGCCAGTATTCATCAATGGTCGGCAGGGGAAAATGAGCGTCCTGGCGATGGCGCAAGCGCATCAGAGCCTCACGGCTGTGGCCGAACGCGGCCCGGGCCGCTTCACTGACAAACAGGAAACGGAAACCGTCGGCTGGCAGGCATACGAACAGGGGCAGGGTCGATGCGGATTGCAGTAGATCGAAATCGGCCATTACGGATGCCTCACCGGATTGGGAATGGGGAGTGGGGAGTGGGGAGTGGGGAATGGGTTGGTCTGCGGTATTCACTCGCACGCACCGGGAGACGGCCGCACTCCCTGGACGCCTCTTGCCATTCACGACTCGCCATTCGCCCTGCCCTCAACCCGAACTGACGTTGATTATAGGTGAATAGCCATTATTCTGCCATAAATTCACTGACCCGGCTTATCAATGAACCGTCTACCAACCGGGTTTCCAGCAGGTCACCAGGCCGGGTATCGCTGATCGAACCGATTAAGTGGCCGCTGTCAGCGTGCCGGGTGATCGAGTAGCCGCGTGACAGGGTCGCCAGGGGACTGACCGCCTGAAGCTGGCCTGCCAGGGCATGGGTGCGGTGGCGGTGTGCATCCAGCCGTTTTTGCCAGGCGGCAACCAGACGGTGGTTAAGGTGGCTCACCCGATCCGCCATCCGGTTGATGCGCTGACGGGGATGCTGACGGCCCAGATGGGCTTCGCCCAGTCCCAGCCGTTCGCCGGACTGACGTAACCGGTTACGCAGGGTCTGCCGCAGCCGGGTTTCCAGTTCGTCCAGTCGCTGGGTGCGGGCTGCCAGTTGGCGGCACGGGTGCTGGTGGCTCAGGCGTTTGTCGAGTCCGCTCCACTGTCGTTGCCGGGCTGTCAAGCCGGAGCGCACGCTCATTTGCAACCGGAGATTCAAACGATCCAGCCGTTTGAGCCAGTCGGCCTGATCGGGAGTGACGGTTTCGGCGGCGGCCGAGGGGGTTGGAGCCCGCAGATCCGCCACAAAATCGGCAATGGTGTAATCGACCTCATGGCCGATCCCCGTGACCAGCGGGGTGTGCAGGGCAGCGATGGTTCGGGCCAGCCCCTCATCGTTGAAGGCCTGCAAATCTTCCAGCGAACCACCCCCCCGGGCCAGAATCAACACATCACACTGACCGGATTGATCGGCAACCCGCAGAGCCCGAATCAGATCGGCGGCAGCGTCCCGCCCCTGTACCAGAGCCGGAAAAATCACCACGGGAATGGCCGGAAAGCGGCGTTTGAGTACACTGAGCATGTCGCGCAGGGCGGCTCCGGTCGGAGAGGTGATCAGACCAATGCAAGTCGGCAGTTGAGGCAGGGGACGCTTGCGGCTGGCCTCAAACAGACCTTCTGCCAACAGCCGTTGTTTGAGGGCGGCAAACGCCCGCATCAGGGCACCGTCTCCGGCCTCCTGCAATTCCAGCACCCGCAACTGGTAATCGCCCCGGGGTTCGTACAGGCTGACCTCTGCCCGCACGACCACCTGCATGCCGTTGCCGGGCCGGACACCGGCCAGGCGAGTCTGCCCCTTGAACAGGGCGCAGCGTACCTGGGCTTCGGCATCCTTCAGGGTGAAATAATGGTGGCCCGCCGACGAGGCGGTGTGATTGGAGATTTCCCCCTCCACCTGAACCAGGCCGAAGGTGTCATTCAGCAGTAACCGCACGGCCCGGTTCAGGCGGGAGACACTGTAGATGACAGCACTCATCGGCAAGCCGGTGCAGTTTTTCCCGCCGAACCGTCCTGTTTGCCGGGTTTGTCACTGGCCGCTGCGGCCCGGTGGTCGCGCCGGGGGTCATCCGGCGAACCGCTTGTCTCTGGCAGCGCGGAAGACTGTTGGGTTAAAACCACCACCTGGTTGTTCTGCCGGGAGCCAATGGCCTGCACCACGCCCACCGTTTGCGGATCGTCGGTATCCAGCGGGGGCACTGTTTCAGTTTCGTTATTGTTTGACCACGGCGGGTAGGTTGAGCGTCCGTTATAGCGGATGCCGCCCGCCGGGGCGTTGAGAGTGGGGCGGGCACCCTGCAATTCGCCATGAAAAACCAGTTCGATGGTGCCGTGGCGGGTGGTCAGGGTGGTGTTGTCCCCAAAACGCAGTACATCATCCAGAGCCGTGCCATCACCAGCCGCGAGTACCAGATCGGTGTCAGCGGTCAGTGCCCCCGCAACCGTCAGGGGGCTGTGGGCGCGGAGCCGGATCGCCGAATCCTGACTGGCCAGCGGCCCGCTGACCCGTACCGCACCCTGGTGGCTGATTTCGATGGCACCTGTCGCCTGCAGGGATTCAACCTGAAGCGGAACCGTAGGTACCATCTGCCGGGCTGCAAGCGTCAGGCTGTTAACCTGACCACTGACCCGGCCCGTGCGGTTGTCGGCGTGTTCCAGTTGAACCTGCAACTGACCGGAAAACAGCAGGCTGTCGGCCTGGATCGGGCCGGTTTGGGTCAGGTTGCCATCCGCTGTCAACTGCAACCTTAACGGTGGTGCCGCCCGTGCCGACTCAGCCACCGTGGCCTGTAGTGCCCCCCGCTCATTCGACAACTGCCAGGCATTGCTGGCGATCACCGCATCGGTTTCGATCCGGTTGCCAGTCAGGTCGACATGGGTGGCCGTGAGGGTTCCGCCGATCCGGGCAGTGCCCTGCTGACTCTCCAGGTGAATGCGTCCCCCCGCCGGGCCGCTGGCCAGCAGCCGAGCGTCTTCCGTCAGCGTCAGGTCGTTCCGGGCTGATAACACGATGCGGCCTTCAGCGTCCCGGCTGGCACTCAGTGCCTCAATGCGGCCCTGCTGGGTCAGGGTACCGGCGAACAGGCTGGCCGCACCGCCGCCCCCGGCCCGTAATTCCCCCAGATTGACGACCTGTTGGGTCGCAGACTGAATCTCGAAGCGGATTTCGGGCGATTCCAGACTGGATAAGGTCAGTTTTTCACCGGCGGCCAGAACAATCTGGCCGGATTCGGTCTGGATGGAGCCCTGGTTTTCGATGCGGTCGGCGAGCAGGATGACCGAGCCGTCGCCCCGGATCTGGATGAGTCCCTGATGGCGGATTGGGCCGTCACCCTGCCGGGTGAACACAAAGTGATTACGCATGAAGTCCTGATCGCTGATGGCCAGGGTAGAGGCAAGAAACCCCCGGGTGTCGACCACCGCCCCCTCGCCCAGCAGGATGCCATTGGGATTGATCAGGTAGACCCGGCCGTTGGAATGGAGCTGGCCCAGTAATTCACTGGGATTTTGGCCGGTAACCCGGTTGAGTACCGCACTGTTGGCTCCCTGCTGGACAAAACGAACGCTTTCATTCGGGCGGATGGAGAAATCCTGCCACTGGATGATGGTTTTGGGGCTGGCGGTGATGGCCAGTACGCCCGGAGCCTGAACATCAAAGCGGGCATTGCCGAAGGTGACGTCGGGGCTTTCCGGCAAGGCCTCAACCCGAATCGCATTCAGGGCGGTTGCCAGCAGCAGGACGGTCAGACAGGGTTTGCGTAAAAAATGGCTGGACATGAAAAATTCTCGCAGGGCACTAAAACCGGTACATCACCTGGGCATGAACCCGGCCATGGCCGGCCCGGGTCTGGGGACTGCGGTCGAAGGCATGGGCCAGATCGACCGAGAGGCTGAGGTTTTGCTGCCAGTGCCAGCGTGCGCCCATGCCGGTACTCCGCAACCACTGAGCCGATTTTTCGCCCGGGAGAGTACGTTGCAACTCGGCATGCCCCTGGTCGTAGAAGGCCAGAACATGCAGGCCCGGCAGCAGTTCGGGTGTCCAGAATTCGGTTTTGAAGAGATGACCGCTGTCACCGCCCACTTCGCGTTCGCGGTAGCCGCGTACCGTGGTCAATCCGCCCAGGCCCATTTGCTCGGCCGGAATCAGCAAATCGCTGCTGTACTGGCCGCTGACGGTGTTGTGCCAGCTAAAATCCAGCGGCAATCCAACGTCCCAGAACGCCCCGAACCGAACCGCGTTCCAGTCCGGCCGGGCTCCCTGCCGGGTTGCCGTGTAGGCGGAACGGTCGTTGTAGTCGCCGCCGCCCAGATTGCCGACCCAGCCGACATCCCAACCGGCCCGCAGTCCGTCCTGGCTGAACTGTGCCTGGTAGGTCAGGCTGAATGGACGGCTGCGTACATCCGCGCCGATATTCTGCACCTGACCGTAAATCACGTCATTGTTGAATAGTTTGTCGTCAAAACCGGCATTGAGCCAATGCTCATACCCGCGCCAGTGCGGCAGGAATTGCCGGTAATGCACCCCGGCCATTTCACCGGAACCGCTGATGTCAAACAAACCGCCCACGGTGCCGGTATCGACGTCTGAACGGGCATAGTAGCCACTCAGCCAGCCCTTCAGCCGATAGACCGGTAGTTGGTAACTGGCTCCGTACTGGCGCACCTCGTCGAAATGATCCGGCGACAGGGTGTAATTGACGTTGATGATGTGATCCAGACCCCAAAGGTTGCTGTACTGCCAGGCTCCCATCATGCGGAAGTCACCGGTTTGTGCCGAGCCACGGGTATTCATCATCCAGAGAAATTCATGGGGACTACGATCCTTGACCGACACCCGGGCTCCCGGGTTTTCACTGTGCGCCAGTGGATGAAAAATGACGTTGACCTGTTTGTGCGGATGCTGGTTGGCGTATTTGATGTCCGCAGCCAGGCGGTCGTTGTCCGGGGTTTGGTGAAGCCTGAGATGGGGCAGGCTGGCCAGGATGTTGTCAGATGAAAAATGCTGATTGCCCTCGACTTGAATCTCCGCCAGGGTCAGAGCCTTGACCTCCAGTTGGAGGGTGGCATCCGGCCCCAGGGTTTGGGGGGGCACAATCACCGTATAAAAGGTATAGCCTTGCTCGTGCAGGTGGGTTTCCAGGGTTTTGGCCACGCTTCTCAAACTGGCCAGGGTGTGTCGCCGACGCAGGAACCTGGCCAGCAGTTGGCCGGTTTGGCTGTCACTCAGCGGGTTGTCTCCTGCAACCCTGACGTGTTCTACCGGGAAATCAATCGGCGCGGTGGCGGCAGCGGTGCTGCCGGTGGCGGTTATCAGGCCCAGTATCAGGTATGGAGGTATGCGTCGTGTCATGGTGGATTTATTGCACCTCACAGCCAGCGTTATCGTTGTTGGTGGCATCGGTGGCTGCGGCATCCTCACTCCAGTTTGAGTAGTCGCGTTCGAGGGTGGACAGCGGGGTAGCGGGGGCGGGAAGTCGATCGGCCTGCGGGGTTTGCCCGTCCGGTAAACCGGCTTGCATCAGGCCTCGGTCGCTGACGAAACCGCCCGATGTTGCGGTTATCGTGGTGGTTTTGCCGGTGCGATCCTGCACCTGAACCCGACCATTCCGGTTCTGCACCGTGACATAAAGACCTTTGGTGGCTGTTTTGTTGGCACCCGGCGGGAGGGTGACGCCATCCGGGCGGGGAGCAGGGTTGCGGGTGAACTGGAGGGGCAGTTGAGGCAGGGCAATGGCCGGACTGTCCGCCGTGGCGATGTAACCGGCCCGGTTTTCGTCCAGGGTGTAAGTGCCGGATTGGTTGGTCAGCGTGATTGAGTCCTTCCAGACATAACTGTAGAGACCGGCGGAGCGGTCAGTGCCGCTGGCCGTGCAGGTACCCTGGCAATACAGGTCAAACCCGGTACCGCGTATGCCGATGGTAGCCACCGGGGTGGTGATTTGATAATTGCGGTGATTGTCCCGACCGATGGCACCGGTCAGGGCACGCAGGCCGCCGGACAGGACGTTGATGACGGATTTATTGTCGTTGCGATCGGGTTGGTAGTGGTATTCCGCAATCAGGAACTCACTGACCGGTTCCAGGCTGATTTTGCCGCCATCCCTGAACAAAAGCACCGCGTAGCTTTGTTGCAGGGTTTTGATGCGATCGTCTGTATCGATTGCCGCGCCGAGCTGAAGCGAGCGTTCGCCGTCGCGGTTGATGGCCAGCACCATGCCCTTGAGGGCAATGACCCGGGCGGCATGGGGCGATGCCTCAGGCACTGTGGCGGCTTTGCAGTCGTTGTTGCCGCAGAGTCGGGCGGTAAATTCGGCATCACCCGGTTTGAGGGTTGCAAGCGGTGTTTCAATCTCAACCCGATCCGGATGACTGGCGGCAATGCTGCCCGGGGTTGTTTGAATGCCGCCCTGATCCAGGTGAATGCGGGCTTCGGCCTGACCGTCCCGACGGTATTGCCCGATGTGGAAACGGGTGTCGGGACGCACCGTCATGCGGGCCTTGTCAATAAACTCGATGACGGCAAAGCTGTCGATGCCGGTCTCTACCACATCGGCGGCAAAAATGGCCGAATTTTGCCCGAGCAGTCGGGCTGGATTGCTGCCGGATTCACCGGTGCGGGCCGCTACCTGGCCCCGGGCAAACACGACATGCCCCACGGTGTTGCCGACAGCGTCAGGGTAACCCGGCACCGGGAGCCAACACAGCCCCGTCAGCAACACCAGGCCCGGGCGTAATCGGCGGGCCAGATTGTCTCCATGGTTCACGCTGGATCCCCCGTTATTTGTTGCTCTTCAGGTGTTGTTCCAGTTCGGCAAAGCTGGGGCGTTCGGAGGAATAGATGACCTTGCGGGCAAATTCCACCGCCGTAGGCGGGGCGTACCCGTTCATGCTGGCAATCAGACCGGCCTTGAGGCTCTGATAGTACTTGGTGGATTCCGCCAGTTTCTGCTCCAGCAAACCGGTCAGGGGTCCTATGAATCCATACGAAATCAGGATACCCAGAAACGTCCCCACCAGCGCGGCACCGATCAGCTTGCCCAGTTCAGCCGGCGGAATGCCGATGGATTCCATGGTATGTACCACCCCCATGACTGCCGCCACAATCCCGAAGGCCGGCATCCCGTCGGCCAGGCGGGCCAGGGCCTGGATTGGTACGTGGCCTTCTTCATGGTGGGTGTCTATTTCCACGTCCATCAGGTTGTCAATCTGGTGGACATCCAGGGTACCGCTGGACATCAGCCGCAGGTAATCGGTAATGAAGTCGACGGCATGATGGTCTTCCAGAACCTTGGGGGCTGAACGGAACAATTCGCTCTGCTCGGGATTTTCCAGATCCGCTTCGATCGATAGCAACCCGCTTTGCCGGATTTTTGTAAAAATCTTGAACAAAAGGGTCAGGGTTTCCAGATAAAATTCCTGGGTATAGGGAGAACCCTTGAGGGTGCTGATGACGGCCCCGATTGAGGCCTTCAGCACTTTCATGGTGTTGGATACCACGAAGGCTCCCAGGGCGGCTCCCACGATGATGATGACTTCGTTGGGCTGCATGAGTACGCCCAGGTGGCCCCCGGCCATGAGGAAACCACCCAACACGGCACCAACGACGATGACATAACCTATGATGACAAACATGAACGCGCTCTAAAACTTGAGAAAGGCTGATCTTGAAAAGGGTGCCGGGCAACCCAAAATTGGCTACTTCAGCGGAATTTCCATCCACAAACTTACCACTTGAAGGAGCCTGACAGCACCATGACCGCAACCGAGAATAAAGTCACCCTGGGGTTCGAGGCAGAAGTTAAACAACTGCTGCAACTCATGATCCATTCACTGTACAGCAACAAGGAAATTTTCCTGCGTGAGCTGATTTCCAATGCGTCGGATGCCGCCGACAAACTGCGTTTTGCGGCACTCGGTAACGATGCCCTGTACGAGGGTGACAGCACCCTTAAAATCCGCATCGAGTTCGACAAAACCGGGCGAACCCTGTCCATCAGCGATAATGGCATCGGCATGACCCGCGATGAAGTCCGCGAGAACATCGGTACCATCGCCCGCTCCGGCACCCGCAAATTTTTTGAATCACTGACCGGCGATGCCGCCAGGGACAGTCAGTTGATCGGCCAGTTCGGGGTAGGATTTTACTCCGCCTTCATCGTCGCCGACCGGGTTACGCTGGAAACCCGCAAGGCAGGCGACGCCGCAGACCAGGGTGTTCGCTGGGAATCGGCCGGTGAAGGTGAGTTTACCCTCGAATCCATTCAAAGGCCCGAACACGGCACCACCGTCACCCTGCACCTGCGTGAAGGGGACGATGATTTCCTGGATTCGTGGCGTTTGCGCTCCATTATACGCAAGTTTTCGGATCATATTTCCCTTCCCATCCTGATGAAAAAGGAAAATCCGGCGGAAGCGAAGGAAGACGACGACAGCGTGGTTGAAAGCGTACCACAGGATGAATGGGAAACCGTCAACAGTGCCTCTGCCCTGTGGGCCAAGGCCCGCGAGGAAATTACCGACGACCAGTACAACGAATTTTACAAGCATGTCTCCCACGATTTTCAGGAGCCGCTAACCCGGCTGCACAGCAAGGTAGAGGGTAGCAACGAGTACACCCTGCTGCTTTACCTGCCGACCCGGGCACCGTTTGATCTGTGGGATCGTGACAGCAAGCACGGCGTCAAATTGTATGTACGCAAAATTTTCATCATGGAAGGGTCGGAAAAACTGATGCCGCGTTACCTCCGCTTCGTGCGCGGGGTGATCGACTCCGACTCACTGCCGCTCAACGTATCGCGTGAAATCCTGCAGGAGGACAAACTGCTGGAAAAAATTCGCTCCGGTGCGGTGAAAAAGATACTGGGTTTACTGGAGGATCTGGTTAAAAACGAACCGGCCAGGTACCAGCAGTTCTGGAATGAATTTGGTCAGGTTATCAAGGAAGGCCCGATTGAGGATTTCAAAAACAGGGAACGAATCGCCAAACTGCTGCGGTTTGCCTCCACCCACAATGACAATGACGCACAAAATGTATCGCTGGATGATTACATCAGCCGGATGCAGGAAGGTCAGGACAAAATCTATTACATTACCGCCGAGAATTACGCCAGTGCCAAAAACAGCCCGCATCTGGAGATTTTCCGGCGCAAGGGTCTGGAAGTTTTGCTGTTGTCGGATCGGGTGGATGACTGGCTGGTGGGCTACCTGACGGACTATGAAGGCAAGCACCTGCAATCAGTGGCGAAGGGCGATCTGGATTTGGGAGCTCTTGCCAATGAGGAAGAAAAGAAAATCGCCGAAGAACAGGGCAAGGCTCTGGAACCGGTCATTGAACGGATCAGGAAGGTTCTGGCTGACCGCATCAGTGATGTCAAAATCAGTAGCCGCTTGATTGATTCCCCGGCCTGTCTGATTTCTGATGTATATGGCATGAGCCGTACCATGGAAAAACTGATGAAAAACATGGGGCAAACCATGCCGACCACCAAGCCGATCTTTGAAATCAACCCTGATCATGCCCTGGTTAATCGGCTCACCGCTGAAACCGATGACAACCGCTTTGGCGAACTGGCCCATATTCTGTATGACCAGGCTGTGCTGAGTGAAGGGGGCCAGCTTGATGACCCGGCCAGCTTCGTCAAACGCCTGAACGGGCTGCTCGAAAACGCCCTGCGTCAGTAAAGTCACCCGGCGGGACTATCCGCCCGCACGCTGCCTTGAACCCCGTCCGGAGTAATCCAGCCGGGGTTTTTTCGGTGGCCGGAGCGTGTCCAGCCAACATTGCCCGAGAGCGGTCAGGCGGTAGCATTGGTGGCTGCTGTCGGGTTTATCGGGCAGGGTCATTTCCACCAGCCCTGCGTCCAGTGCAGGCTTCAGATAGGTGCTGCGGAAATGCTCGCGATGCGTCATGCCCAGGGCATTGAGCAATTACTGGCGTGACATCTCTCGCGTCAGGGTAAGTAGCAGGTACTGGGGAACTTTCGACGATGCCTTGGCGGACACAGGTTTCCCGAATGAGCTGTCTGGCCAGGTCGGTGGCCTCCTGATGAGCGATCATCCAGCCGACCACGTACCGGCTATACCCGACCGGGAAAATTTCCGCAAGAGTCATCTGTTACCGGCATCGTCGGCGGGGCTGGTGGAGATGACGTTGCCGGACAAGCCCAACAGCCGACATCAGCGTTACCGCCTGACGCCGACGGGGCGACAACGGCCCAAGACAGCGCCGAACCAACCCTGCTGAACGAGCAACAGTTCCAAGACCTGTGCATTGGCTGGTTTCAGGAAACCCGCTGGCAGTTTGTGCATGGGCCGGACAGTGCGCCCGACGCCACGAACCCTGGACGGGCGGGCGGATTACCGGTAGGTGATGAAGCCGAGGCTGGCGGGCCATCAGGCCGCCTGAATGAAGGTGGTGCCGGAGGTCGGAATCGAACCGACACTGAGTTTCCCCAACCAGATTTTGAGTCTGGCGCGTCTACCAGTTTCGCCACTCCGGCATAAAATTGAAGGGGCGCATTGTAGACCACTCCCAAGGCTAAATCCAGTGCTTTCTCCAACCCGGCCATCCGGCCGGTTTTCCCGTATTGATTCCCTGAAGTATCCATTCCATGCAAAAAAGTGATTTCCACTACCATCTGCCCGAGGCATTGATTGCACAGGCTCCCTTGAAAAATCGTTCCGGCAGCCGGATGCTGTGTCTGGATGGTTGCAGTGGTGCCCTGCGGGACGGATGGTTTACTGAGTTGCCGACATTGCTGGTTCCCGGTGATTTGCTGATCCTTAATGATACCCGGGTGATTCCGGCCCGGTTGTTCGCACGGAAGGATACCGGGGGCAAGGTTGAAATCCTGATTGAGCGTATTGTGTCCGGGCGCGTAGCTCTGGCACACATCAGGGCCAGCAAGGCCGCCCGGGTCGGTACGGTACTGCACATGGATGACGGCTCGACCCTGCGGGTGATTGAGCGGCAGGACGAATTGTACCGGCTCGAATCGGATGGAGAGGAATCCCTGAGCGAGATGCTGGATCGGATCGGGCACATTCCGTTACCGCCCTATATCCGTCATGCGGATGGTGCGGAAGACCGCGAGCGTTATCAAACGGTCTTTGCCAACCGGTGCGGTGCCATTGCTGCCCCGACCGCCGGCCTGCATTTCGATCAGGCAATGCTCACTACTCTGGCGGAACGTCAGATCGACTGCGCCTACGTTACCCTGCATGTTGGCAGCGGCACCTTCCAGCCGATTCGCGACAACGACCTCAGTCGTCACAGGATGCACGCCGAGTATTGTGAGATCAGTGCGGCGACCGTTGACAAAATACGGCATACCCGGACGCGGGGTGGCCGGGTGGTAGCGGTCGGTACCACTGTAGTCAGAACCCTGGAAAGCGCGGCCACCAGCGGACAAGTTGAGCCGTTTCAGGGAGAAACCCGTTTGTTCATCCTGCCGGGCTTCCGCTTCAACTGCGTGGATGCCCTGTTGACCAACTTTCACCTGCCCGAATCGACGCTGTTGAGTCTGGTGTGTGCCTTCGCTGGCTACGACCCGGTCATGCAGGCCTACGCGCATGCGGTACGGCAGCAGTACCGTTTTTTCAGTTACGGTGACTGCATGTTCCTGACCCGTGCGGTGTCGGCTGGCCGGGTATAGAGGGTACAGCCTCGCTACGACCGTACCGGTAGGCTTCCGCATTCGTGAAGGGCGGGCGGTTTTGAATCAACTCACCCAGTAGCCGGGCCGAGGCGGGGGCCATGACGAAGCCGTTGCGGAAATGGCCGCAGTTGAGATACAGATTGGTTCGGTGTGGGTGCTGGCTGATGTAGGGGACGCCGGTGGGGGAGCCGGGCCGGAGTCCGGCCCAGTGTTTTTCCAGGGTCAGGGTTGTCTCCGGTAACCAGTGGCGGGCAAACGCCACCAGTTGTCCTGCGGCTGCTTCGGTGGTGGATTTGTCGAATCCGGTGTATTCGAGGGTGCTGCCCACCAGGATTCGTCCGTCCCGACGCGGGATCAGGTAGTGGCCGCCGCACAGTAACATGCGGTTCAGGGTGCCGGGGCGTGCGGTAAAAATCAGCATCTGTCCCTTGACCGGCTCAATCGGCAACAGCGAAGGCTCCCCGCCATCAGTGGCGGCCAGTTGTGCCGACCAGGCACCGGCAGCCAGTACGTAGGTATCGGCGTTGTAGATTGCGCCGCTGGCTTCCACCCCGCCAATCCGTTGCCCGTCGTCAATCAACCGTGTCACCGGCGTGTGTTCATGGATAATCCCGCCCTGTCGCAATACGTCCTGACGCACGGCAGCGAGCAGACGCGGATTTCTGACCTGGGCGATGTCCGGCAGGTACAGCGGGTTGCAATCCTGCCAGCGGACTGCCGGTTCCAGCGGGCGGGCTTCAGCGGCTTTCAGCCACTGGCCGGTAAATCCGAAGGTATCCATCCAGTTCCCGGCCGCCTGCCGTTCGGCATCTCCATCGGCTACCCACATTCCACTGCGTTGCCATTCGGGATCAAGCCCGGTCTCTGCCTTTAGTTGCGCCATCCAGTCAGGATATTCGCGGTGGCTCCAGGCAAACAAACGGTTGATGGGTTCCGGTGCCCGCCAGGGATAGAGCGGCGACAGGATGCCGCCGCCCGCCCAGGAGGATTCCCGCCCGGTACCCTGCCGTTCCAGAATGCGTACCCTGGCACCGTTTTTGAGCAGTTCCCGGGCACTCATCAGGCCGATGATGCCACCACCGATGATCAGTATGTCGGATGAGGGTCGTGTCATCAGGGTGTTTTCCCCATTTCAGGCAGTTTGTCCCGACCTTGACTGGCCGACGTCGCCGCCGGTATTGAGCGGGTGTCGCCCGTCCGGGTCAGCAGTTGTTGCAGTCGCCTGATGCCCTGTTCCAGTGAGGCATCCATGACCACCACGTTGTTCATGGCCAGGATGATGCGTTGTAACTCCGGGATACGGGTATTGCCGGTGGAAGAAATATAAACCGGTTGCAGGTACAACACGGAGTGGCCGATGGGC
The DNA here is from genome assembly GCA_903910005.1 of uncultured Methylococcaceae bacterium. GTDB lineage: Bacteria > Pseudomonadota > Gammaproteobacteria > Methylococcales > Methylococcaceae > CAIVXW01. The sequence goes on along the minus strand of CAIVXW010000211.1, from coordinate 5,584 downwards.
AGGACGATGATGCGGCCCCGCAGTACATGCGAGCCTTTTTGATCCCACAGGGCAAACTGTTGGGCAATCACCGGATCCTGGTCAATCAGGGCACTGACCTGGGCCGGGCCTTCGACCTGGGTATCCCGACTGAAACGGTACATGACGATTTCAGTTTTGTAGTTGCCCTGTACAATTCTCGGCGTACCAGCCACCGCCAGGCCGCTCAGGTTGGCCCGCCCGGTGGGTGTCATGGGGCTGACCATGACGAAACTCTCCGGTTCCTGTATGCCTTCCAGCAGGTAGGTGGTGAGATAGAAGGGTTGCATGGGCTGGTCATTGATTTTGGGAAAATCCCAGGTTTCGGCCTGTTCATAGAACAGGGCCGGATCGGCCTGATGATAGCGGGCATAAATGGCCATCTGGGCGGAGAACAGGTCACGCGGATAACGAATCTGCTCACGCAGGGCCGGCGGCATGACGTTGATGTCCCTGAAAAACCCCGGGAAGGCCTTGGCGTAACCGCGTATGACCGGATCATCCGGATTGACTACATAGTAATCGACCGAGCCGTCAAAGGCGTCCACCACGATTTTGACTGAATTGCGAATGTAGTTGAATCGGGTGGACTGGTTTTCGCCATTGAAGCGCAGGGTGGTTTTGCGGGCCGCCGGGTAGCCGTCGGAGAGGGTATAGGCGTCCATCATCCAGTAAAGACGCTTGGGGGTAACCACCAGATAGGGATCATGATCCAGGTGCAGAAAGGGGGTTAGTTGCCTGACCCGCTCCACTATGTTGCGGCGCAGCATGACCCGGCTGTCGGTGGATATGTTGGTGGAGAGAAACAGTCGCTCTTCCCTGAGATGCAGGGATAACAGCAACCGGCGGAACAGGCTGTCAAGCCGGATACCGCCCTTGCCGGTATAGTTGAAGCTGGATTCCTCATCGAAACTGGAAATGCCGACAATGTTGAGTTTATTGGGAACGACGGCGTAGGGCAGGTTTTCCTCACCAAAATAGATATCCGGTTTTTCTGTGCCAATCTGAATGCCGGAATCCAGGTTCAGGTCACGCAGATACCATTTCATCGGGGTTTCGCCATCCTGGGCGGTGGGGGTCATCACCACGCCGTAGCCGTGGGTATAACGAAGGTGGGTGTTTTCCCAGTTTTTGGCGGCTTCCGGCAGGCTCTTGATATTGACCTCACGGGCCGACAGGTTAACCTGTTCCAGATGGCCCTTGATGGTATAGCGGGCAATATCGACATTGGGAAAACGATAATAGGGACGAATGCCCTGTAACTGCTGATAAACCTCATCCAGAAATTCCGGATCCCAGACCGGTACGTTATAAAGGTGTTCTGCCACCTGCGGGTGGAAGATGTCGCTACCGGTCGGGTTGGGGGTCATGTCAATGGTTTTGACATCGTTGAGTCCGTAGGCCGTCAGGGTGGCATCAATGTTGTTTTTCATGCCGCGTCGTTCAGCCTGTACCGGATTGGGTTTTACCACGAAGCGATCCAGCAGATACGGTACGGCATTGAGGTAACGCAACCCCAGGGTCACCAGGAACAGCGAAATCAGAAAACCCACCGCTCTGGAACCCTCACGGGTATGAATGAACCGCAAGGTTGCCACCACCGCAGCCAGGAGACTCAGGGCCGACAGCCAGATGAGCGGCAGTTGGTAGCCCAGTTCAATAAAGCCCGGGCCAAAGAATTGTGGTTCGTGGGCATCGGTGTACAGCAGTTTGACCCGATACAGTATAAAACCCCAGCAAACCAGCAGGGTCGATACCAGAATCAACCCGTAGGTGTGCAGTTTGGCTCCACGGGGCCAGGCCTTGTTGCTGACCTGGGGGTGACGGTGTTCCAGCCAGTACAGTGCGGTAATGGCGAGGGTCAGAATCGTAAAAGCAGCCAGCAGCTCGAATTGAATCAGTTCAAATACCGGATAGGCAAACAGGTAAAAACTGACGTCCTGATTGAAGACCGGGTCGGTTACTCCGGAATCAGGCGCGAACATGAACAACAGGGCGGCGTCCCACTGTTGATGAAACGGCCAGGCAATGAGTATCGCCAGAACCAGTGACAGGGGGATATAGAATCGGCTGGAACCCTGCTGAAACCAGCGAATCCAGCCCCGGTAGGGATTCTCTGTAGTGCCCGCCTCCTCACCGGCAACGATGGCGTCTTCATCAACCCCCAGATAACGGGAGGCCGCCCGAAAGTTGAGGAAAAAAATCAGGAAAAACAACCCGGTGACCGTCCCCGACAGAAGATAACGGTACAGGGTTTTCCACCAGAAAAAACCGCCATAACCCAGCTCCTCGTGCCACCAGTAATCGACCACCAGGTCAGTCAGGGCGACCCCCGACAGAACCACGGCCAATGCCATTAGGGAAATGCCAAACCCGGTGAGTGCCAGGAAACGTTGCCAGTTTTGCATAATTTGATCCTCGACAGTGTGAGTGCCTGCGCCCGCATCAACCCGGCGATCAGGGATTGATGCAGCGATAGACGTTAAAAGTTTGCTCCCCTTCGATCAGGGGACCTGTGGGTACGACGCTGTCACCGCCCATGTCGCCGGCATTGTTGCGGGCCAGCCGGTAGACCTCTTCCTGAACCTTTTCCCGCCCCCTGACAAATACCAGGACGGAAGCCGCCGTTTTGGAGGTGACCCGCCCCATCAGCCTGCAATGGGTGACCTCCTGTGGGGCCAGAACCCTGACCTTCTCGCCCTGGGGCTTGACGTCCACCCAGGTGCAACCGGCCAGGGTGACAGACAGTGTAACCCCGCTCAACAGGGCTTTTGCTCGGGTTGTAATCATGGTGCGACTCCTCAAGACGTGTAGCGTTGTGAAAAAACAGGGCAATGACCCTTTGCGTGCAGCAGCGGATTATATGCCGATTTGAGCGTAAACCGGGTCATGACTCTTCACATTCGGTCTAGTAGAATGCGGTTTTATTGCAAGGCACCCTTCTTCGGCTTTTTTCGCATGACCAAGTACATTTTCATTACCGGCGGTGTCGTGTCCTCCCTGGGCAAGGGCATTGCCGCCTCATCCCTGGCGGCCATTCTGGAAGCGCGGGGTCTTAAAGTGACCCTGACCAAACTGGATCCCTACATCAACGTCGATCCCGGCACCATGAGCCCGTTTCAGCACGGCGAAGTCTTTGTCACCGAAGACGGTGCCGAAACTGATCTGGACCTGGGCCATTACGAACGCTTCGTCCGTACCACCATGGGCAAGGTCAATAACTGGACGACCGGGCAAATTTACGAAAACGTGATCCGCAAGGAGCGGCGGGGAGAATACCTGGGAGCGACCGTCCAGGTAATTCCGCACATCACCGACGAAATCAAGCGGGTAATCCGCCTGAGTGCGGAGGACTGCGATGTGGGGTTGATTGAAATTGGTGGCACCGTGGGTGACATCGAATCACAGCCATTTCTGGAAGCCATTCGCCAGATGCGGGTCGAGCTGGGGGAGACCAAAACCCTGTTTATCCACCTGACCCTGGTACCCTACATCCCCACCGCCGGTGAACTTAAAACCAAGCCAACCCAGCATTCGGTCAAGGAGTTGCGTACCATCGGCATCCAGCCGGACATCCTGATTTGCCGTTCGGACCGCATGATTCCCCAGTCCGAGCGCAAGAAAATTGCCCTGTTCACCAATGTGGGCGAAAACGCGGTTATTTCAGCCGTTGATGCCGATTCAATCTACCGCATTCCCCTGATGCTGCATCAGCAGGGTCTGGATGACATCGTGGTCAGCAAACTCAAACTGGAAGCCGGTCCGGCCAATCTGTCGGAATGGACGGCGGTAGTGGAGGGGCTTAAATCAACCCGCGACAAAGTGATCATCGCCATGGTAGGCAAGTACGTCAATCATACCGATGCCTATAAATCATTGACCGAAGCCCTGATGCACGCCGGCATTCCTACCCGTACCCAGGTCGAAATACGCTATGTGGATTCGGAAGAAGTGGAAGACAAGGGGCTGACCGCTCTGCAGGGGGTTGACGCCATTCTGGTGCCGGGGGGCTTCGGTGAGCGGGGCATCGAAGGCAAAATTGCGGCGGTTCGCCACGCCCGTCAACAGCGTATTCCCTACCTGGGCATCTGTCTGGGCATGCAGGTGGCGGTGATTGAGTTTGCCCGTAACGTAGCCCGGCTGGAAGGAGCCCACAGCACCGAGTTCCTGCGTACCACGCCGCATCCGGTGATAGCCCTCATTACTGAATGGCAGGATGCGTCCGGCCAGGTCGAATACCGGGATGCCGGGTCGGAACTGGGTGGCTCGATGCGCCTGGGCGGACAGAAGTGCCAGTTGCTGGCAGACAGCCTGTGTCGCCGTCTGTACGGCAAGGATGTCATCACCGAACGGCATCGTCATCGCTACGAATTCAACAACCGTTATGCCCAGTCGCTCGAATCAGCCGGTCTACGCATCGCTGGCAAGTCGCTGGACGGACGTCTGGTGGAAGTGATCGAGATACCGGATCATCCCTGGTTCCTCGCCTGTCAGTTCCATCCTGAATTTACCTCTACGCCCCGGCAAGGGCATCCCCTGTTCACCGGTTTCATCGCTGCCGCCCGTGAATACCACAACCATCCGGAGCAACCCGCATGAATCTGTGCCATTTTTCTGCCGGGCTGGATCAGCCCCTGTTTCTTATCGCCGGTCCCTGTGTCATCGAGAGTGAGCAACTGGCCCTGGATACGGCGGGTACCCTCCGCGAGATCACGACCCGTCTGGGCATCCCCTTTATCTACAAGTCCTCTTTCGACAAGGCGAATCGTTCCTCTCATGACAGTTTCCGTGGCCCCGGTGTCGAGGAAGGTCTCAGGATTCTGGAGAAGGTTCGAACGACCCTGGGCGTTCCGGTTTTGACGGACGTGCATGAGGACACGCCACTGGGTGAAGTCGCCGGCGTGGTGGATGTGCTACAAACACCGGCCTTTCTCTGTCGCCAGACCAATTTCATTCAGGCGGTTGCCCGGCAGGGCAAACCGGTCAATATCAAGAAGGGCCAGTTTCTGGCTCCCTGGGACATGCAGCACGTGGTGGAAAAAGCCCGGGCCACCGGTAATTCGCAAATTATGGTGTGTGAGCGCGGGGTTTCGTTTGGCTATAACAACCTGGTCTCGGACATGCGTTCGCTGGTAGTCATGCGCGGAACCGGCTGTCCGGTGGTTTACGATGCCACCCATTCGGTGCAATTACCGGGCGGGCAGGGCACCGCATCGGGCGGTCAGCGTGAGTTCATCCCGGCCCTGGCCCGGGCGGCGGTGGCCGCAGGCATTGCCGGGCTGTTCATGGAAACCCACCCCGACCCGGCCCGGGCCAAAAGCGACGGGCCTAATTCCTGGCCGCTGGATTCACTCGAAACCCTGCTGACGGTTTTGGTGACGCTGGATCGGGCTGTCAAGGGAACGGCCCTGCTGTAACGTAAAAATATTCGTGTTCCCGGGGTAACCCTCATCCCTGAAGGCGTTTTTGTTTCAGAGTCGCTGTAGCAGTTCGCTCTTTTTGCGGCTGAATTCATCCTGGGTAATCAGGCCTTTCTGCAGCAGTTGGCCCAGTTTTTCAATCATGG
>CAIVXW010000210.1 GCA_903910005.1 uncultured Methylococcaceae bacterium | reverse complement strand
TGGCCGACGGCTGTCAACGACCGTAATCAGGTGTGGTATAGTTACCACATTTGTTGCATAAGTGGTAAAAAACTATGATGTCTCGCATCGTAATCGGCTTGTTCCTGCTGGTCACCGCCCTGGGCGTGCGTGCGGAAGAGGATTTTGTCGAAGCCCGTAAAACGGTCGACCGGTTAAACGCCTCACTGATTGAGGTGATGAAGGATGCCAAAAAACTGGGGTATCAGGGCCGATACAAGACGCTGGATCCGGTCGTTCGGGAGTCATTTGAGTTTGAGGCCGTGTCGGTGCTGGCTTTGGGAACGCACTGGAAAAACCTCGACAAGGATCAAAAAACAGCGTTCATGGAAAAACTGACCCAACTCAGTGTAGCCACCTATGCCGCCCAGTTCAACGGCTATGCGGGTGAGAGTTTCAGATACGATTCCAGTCAGGATCTCAAAAATCAGCGCGTCCTGTTACGTTATTTCCTCAATGCACCCCATGAAAAACCGATCAAGTTTGAATACCAGGTGCATGAATTCAATGGCCGCTGGCAGATTATCAACATTATTGTCGACGGCATCAGCGATGTAGCCCTCAGGAAGGCCCAGTACACCAGCCTGATCGACCGCGAAGGATTTGACAGCCTGCTGGAGAAACTGAGCCGCAAAATCAGCGATTATGCCAGCAACAACACGGCACCCGGCTGACAGGTAATAACAGCCCGACCGGCCCCGTCATTCCCTGATGTTCTGGCCGTTTCATTTGGTACAATGCCTGACATTTGCTCCAGCCAGGAATCACTCCGTGTCCACTACCGTTCGCATCGCAACCCGTAAAAGTCCACTGGCCCTGTGGCAGGCCGAGCATGTCGCTGACCGGCTGCGCACCATCCATCCGGGAATCCGGATAGAACTGGTCAAAATGGTCACTCAGGGAGACAGGATTCTCGACGCGCCGCTGGCCCGCATCGGTGGCAAAGGGCTGTTTGTCAAGGAACTTGAACAGGGTTTGCTGGAAGGTCGGGCTGATCTGGCGGTTCATTCGATGAAGGATGTCCCCGCCGAACTGCCAACCGGTCTGCATCTGGCCGCAATCCTTGAACGCGAAGATGCGCGGGATGCCTTTGTGTCCCGCCGTTACCCCTCCCTGAGGGACTTGCCGCAACAGGCCCGTATCGGCACCTCCAGCCTGCGTCGCCAGAGCCAGCTTAAAGGCCTGCGCCCTGACATCATCACCCTTCCAGTGCGCGGCAATGTGGGAACCCGGCTGGAAAAACTCGACAGCGACGAACTCGATGGCATCATTCTGGCCGCCGCCGGCCTGATCCGGCTCAACCTGGCCGATCGAATCACCGAACATCTGTCAGCGGACATCAGCCTGCCTGCTGTAGGTCAGGGAGCCATCGGTATAGAATGTCGTACTGATGACAAAACCATCCACGAATTGATAAAACCCCTCCACGACGAATCAACCGCCTGGTGTGTGAAGGCCGAACGGGCATTCAACGGACGCCTGAACGGCGGCTGTCAGGTGCCGATTGCCGGTTTTGCCGAGCGTTTTGCTGACCGCCTGGTTCTGCGCGGACTGGTTGCCAGTCTGGACGGGCAAACCCTGATACGGGGTCGGGCTGAGGCACCGGTTCATCAGGCCGAAAATCTGGGCGAGGCGGTGGCGGAGGAACTTCTGAACCGGGGGGCTGACAGGTTGCTCAGGGATATCGGAATTTGAACCCGACATGGCACCCGTTAGCGGGACGAACCATCCTGGTAACCCGCCCGCAGGAACAGGCCGATGGCTTGTGTCAACGGATCGAGGCCGCCGGAGGCCGGGCCTTGCGCTTGCCCCTGCTGGTTATTGAGGCCGTAGAGACCCCGGTCATGGCCCACTGCCTGGCTGAACCCTGGGACTGGATCCTCTTCATCAGCCACAATGCGGTCAGGTATGCAGCCCCCTGGCTGACCGAATGCAAACCGGAGGCCCGGATTGCAGCCATCGGTGCCAATACGGCCATGAGTCTGGCAAAACAGGGCATCAGGGTAGACCTGACCCCCGAACTTGAGTTTAATAGTGAGTCACTGCTGGCCATGCCGGAACTGATGGCAGTCAATGGCCGCAAAATCCTGATCGTGAGAGGTCAGGGCGGACGCGAACACTTGGGAGACACCCTGGGTAGACGAGGGGCGACAGTGGCGTATGCCGAAGTCTATCGGCGGGTACCCGCTGTCATTGATCCGGAACCCTGGCGACAATGCGGGCCAGCCGGAACCCTGCATGCCCTGACCCTCACCAGCGGTGAAGCACTGGATCACTTGCACCATGCGCTGAGGGATGTGGTTTCGGGCTGGATGCAAACCCTTCCCCTGGTTATTCCGGGTTCAAGGCTGGAATGTCTGGCCCGGGACAAGGGCTGGCAACGGGTTAAGGTGGCGACCCAGCCTGGCGATGCCGCCATGCTGAGGGCAGTCATCGAGGTAATCGGAACCGATCAGCACGGATTTACTTCAGACGGAAGCGGTTGAACGCCCGGCGGACGAAAACCCGGGAGCTTGCGGCTTGCCGACATAACCAAAATAAACATACTGCGGGGATACAGCATTGGCTGACGAGGAAAAAGAACTCAAGAGTGACCCCGGGCTTTCTGCCGAACCGGCAGACAAGCCTGATGTCGTGACCGAAACACTTGAAGGCAAACCCACGGAACCTGCCCCACCGCCCACCCGGGAGCCACCATCCCGCAAGGCACGGGGTGGTGCCTGGATGGGCTACGGCCTGTTGCTGGTCGCGGTCGCCCTGGGAGGGGGTGGCTGGTTTGTGTTGCAGGAATTACGCTCCAGACAGGAAGGGCTGGGAGGGCAATTGTCCAGCAAGGATCAGCAGATACTGGAAGTCACCCGGCAGGTCAATGCATTGCAGGCAGAACTGACCGCCCTGCATACCCAACTGGTCAATTTTCAGTCCGGGGCTTCCAGTGACGACGCCCGCTATGAGCGGATGCTGGCCGATCAGTCCAGCCAGTTCAACGAACGGCTGGATCATGTCCAGAGCGGCATAACCGGTACCCTCAATCATATCCAGCATCAGATCAACAAATCACGTGGCGACATGATGGTGGCGGATGCGGAATACCTGCTCAGCATCGCCAATCAGAAACTCCATCTCATCGGTGATGTAAAGGCAGTGCTGGCGGCCATGGAGGCAGCCGATCAACGACTGTTCGACAGCGGTGATCCGGCAGTTTTCAAGGTACGTGAGGCACTGGCCGAAGAAATAGCCACCCTGCGTGGTGTTAATGCAGCGGATATGGTTGGCTTGTCCTCCCGCATCCTGCTGCTGATCCGCCAGGCCAAAACCCTGCCGTTGTTCCTGCCCCATGCCGAAACCGGCAAGCCCGATGCGGCCGACGCCGAAAAAACCTCCCCCCTCGATACCGCAATCAGGGACATCAAGGATCTGGTCGTGGTGCGCCGCACTGACCGCCCGGTCAATGCCATTCTGTCGCCGGAACAGGCGGAGGTTTTGCGTCAGGTTCTGCAACTCCGGCTCGAAGCCGTCCGTATCGCCCTGCTTCGGTCTGACGAGGCTCTGTACCGGGACAGCCTGGAGGCAGCGTCCGACTGGCTCAAGGAGCATTTCGACACCGCCCAGGCTGAAACCCGGGAGGTCATGACCGCGCTGGATACCCTGAAAAATCAACCCGTTCAGGCTCCACTGCCGGACATAAGCCGCTCGCTTAATTTATTGCGGAACATTGAGCGGCTGCGTCTTGAGGCCGAACAGGCCAGTTTGCAGAAAGGCATGCCGCAGAAGCCGCAGGATCGGAACAAGGCCTCCCAACCGCAGGAACCCGCTGCCAGACCGGAGGAAAATGCTGACCAACTGGAAGAATCCGGAGACATCCAGTGAGGAAAAAAATTACCGTGTTGTTCGGCCTGTTGCTGGTAACGGCAATCATTGTGGTGGCCGCCTACCGTTATCTGCTGATGCAGGGCAGTCTGGGATACGTCATCATCGGATTCGGCAACTGGGCACTGGAATCTTCCTTTTTCCTGTTTGCCCTCGCCCTGCTATTGACCTACCTGGTTCTGTTCCTGCTGGGCCAGGCCATCGCCAGCACCGCACGCATCCCCGGAATCATGCAGCAGCGATCCGGCGAACAGCGCAGTCGCCAGTCACGTGAGGCTCTGATCGCGGGGCTACTGGAAACTGCCGAGGGAAACTGGGAAAAAGCCGAACGTAACCTGATTCGCCACGTCGCCGACAGTGGGGTGCCGCTGATCCATTACCTGACCGCCGCCCGGGCGGCGCATTCAAGGGGAGCGGTCGATCAGCGGGATGAATACCTGAAACTGGCCCGGCAGACCACGCCGGAAGCTGAACTGGCGATCGAACTGACCCGGGCCGAGTTGCAGCTTTCCCACCGGCAGTTCGATGCGGCCATTGATTCCCTGGCTCAACTGCACCGCATCAACCCCGGTCATGCCGTCATCCTAAGGTTGATGCACCAGGCCTACACGCAAATGGAGGACTGGGAAGGTTTGAGACGTTTGCTGCCCAAACTGCATCAGGGCAAGGTACTGATGGAAGCCGAGATCAAACTGTGGGAAACCGAAACCTACAGTGCCCTGCTCAAGGAGCGGGCAGAAACCCGCAAACCGGTGGAATTACGCAAGCTGTGGTCGGAAATTCCTGAACACATCCGCCAGATGAGTGGCATCCAGACCGAATACTATGCTGCGATGATAGGAGCCGGGGTTGGTGATGAGGTTGAGGAATCGGTGCGCCTGGCTCTGGGCCGACAGTGGAATGAAACCCTGCTGGTACTTTACGGCTGCATACACCTGACCGATGCGGCCCACCAGCTTCGGGAAGCCGAGGCCTGGATCGGCCCGCATCCTTACGATGCGGTACTTTTCCGGGTATTGGCCAAGCTGGCCTGGCGCGTACAGGACTGGAACAAGGTCAGGGATTATCTGAAGCAGAGCCTGGCTCTGGAGCCGAGCGTGGAAGCCAATCAGTTGATGGGGGATTTGCTGTTTCGTGAAAACGACCCGGTGGCAGCCTGCCACTATTACCGCAACGGCATGCTGTTCGCGTCAGATGAAGTAGTGGCTCAAATCGAACAAAACCCGGAAGGCTCCATGGGAGCAGACGCGCCCGAAACGTCCGTCCCCTGAAGTAGCCGATACGGCGGATGGCTCATCCTGTCGGGCAGGGAGTGCGGGGATCGAAGTGCCCTGCCCTCCCCGCCCCCGGCGGCATCAGGCCGGTTTGGCGTCGCGGTAGTGTACATCCACCCAGCAGCGTGGCAACGCCTCTCCCGAGGGAAAAACCAGATCACGCTTGGCAAAGGATTCTGCATCCTGAATTTCCTCACCGTAGTGCAGTCGGCCCACTACTTTGCCGTGCAGGGGATTGATCAAGTCCTGAATCCCCAAAATCTCCACCAGGTGCCCGTCGGGCTTGCATTTCATGTACATCGTCAGTGCCTCCTGTCAATCGTTCTGAACAGCGGCGCAGTGTACAGAAACCGCGCCAGCCCGTCAGGCCATGAAATTACCTATACTGCCGCTTTGAGAGAAACCGCATGATACGCAGCATGACCGCCTTCGCCAACCGGGAACGCGACATTGGAGGGCTGGTTTTCGGGTGGGATATCCGCTCGGTCAACCATCGTTATCTCGATATCGCCCTCAAAATGCCGGACAACTTTCGCTTTCTGGAAGCGGAGGTACGAAAACTGATCGGACAGTCCATCAAGCGGGGACGGGTAGATTGCAGCCTGTTATGTCGCAAAACCGGGGTAACCGGCTCATCCGGGCCGGGGTTCGACATCAACCGGGAACGGCTGGAGGGGCTGATGCGGACGTTAGCCAGTATTGAGGCGGCGCATCCGCGTACCTGGCAGCCACTCAGTGCGCTGGATCTACTCAACTGGCCGGGCATTCTCGAACAAACCCAAACCGAATACGAGAGCCTGGCCCCCGAGTTGCTGGCCCTCTTGCAGGAAACGCTGGACAAGGCCATTGCAGTTCGTTGCAGCGAGGGCCAGCAACTGGCCGATTTGATTGGAGAACGTTGCCAGACCCTTCTGACGCTGACCCGGGAAACCCGTCTGCGTGTACCGCTGGTTCTGCACGATATCCGCGACAAAATCCGTCAGCGACTCAACGAACTGGCCTGTAATCCCGACCCGGATCGGCTGGAGCAGGAGATGGTCTATCTGGCGCAACGCCTGGACGTAACCGAGGAACTGGATCGGCTGGCAACCCATCTGCAGGAAATACAGCGGGTGCTGCAGCAAACCGAGCCGGCCGGTCGGCGTCTGGATTTTCTGATTCAGGAACTGAACCGGGAAGCCAATACCCTGGGCTCCAAGTCACAGGATCGCCAAACGACCCAGGCTGCAGTCGAGATGAAAGTACTGATCGAACAGATGCGTGAACAGGTACAAAATCTGGAGTAGTCATTCCTGCGTACCCGCTTGAATCATCCCTGGATCGCCCCTACCTTTCACCACTCACCACAAGAGGTATCCTTCCATGCAACACCCGCGCAAATCCCGTCACGCCCTGTTACTGGCCGCCCTGTTGCTGGCCGCAAACGGGAGCCACGCCGCCTGGCCTTTGGCGGTGGATGGCCAGCCGCTACCCAGCCTGGCACCCATGCTGAAAAAAACCACGCCCGCCGTGGTGAACATTTCCACCCGAACCCAGATTCAGGAAGCCGAACATCCGCTAATGCGGGATCCCTTCTTCAGGCATTTTTTCGATATTCCCAATCAACCCCGCCGCCGGGAAACCTCCAGCCTGGGTTCCGGCGTGATTGTCGATGCCCGTAAGGGTCTGGTCGTTACCAATAACCATGTCATCGACAAAGCCGATGAAATCATGGTGACCCTGACCGACGGGCGTAAACTCAACGCCAAACTGGTGGGCGCAGACCCGGAATCAGACATTGCCGTTGTGCGGGTGGAGTCGGCCAACCTGACTGATATTCCCCTGGCCGATTCGGATCAATTACAGGTCGGTGACTTCGTGGTGGCGGTGGGCAATCCCTTTGGCCTTGGCCAGACCGTCACGTCCGGCATCATCAGTGCGTTGGGACGCTCCGGTCTGGGCATTGAGGGCTATGAAGATTTCATCCAGACTGATGCATCCATCAATCCCGGCAATTCGGGTGGAGCCCTGGTCAACCTCCGGGGCGAACTGATCGGCATCAATACCGCCATCCTGGCTCCCAACGGCGGTAATGTCGGCATCGGTTTCGCCATTCCCACCAACATGGCCAACCGGATCATGCAAACCCTGGTGGAACACGGCGAAATCAGGCGCGGAGTGCTGGGTGTCACCGTGCAGGACCTGACCCATGAACTGGCCCAGGCTTTCGGGCTGAGTCAAACCCAGGGAGCTGTCGTCACCGGGGTACAGCCCGGCTCACCGGCGGCCAAAGCCGGGCTTGAGGCCGGTGACATCGTGCTGGCCATCAACGACAAAAAGGTAAGGAACAGTGCGGATGTCCGCAATACGGTAGGTTTACTGGGAGTCAACGAGAAAGTTGACATCCAGGTTCTGCACAAGGGCGACACCGAAACACTCTCCGCCCGCATCGCAGAGCCGGTGGTTCTGCAGGAAGACGGCAAGAAAATTCACCCCAAACTGGCAGGCACCCTGCTACGGGAACTGGATCCAGGCAAGGGCACGGAAGGCATTCAGGTGGAAAAAATCCATACCGCCTCGGCGGCATTCCAGGGTGGTTTGCGCCCGGGAGACATTATCGTCATGGCCAACCGCCAACCGGTACGCACCTTGGCCGATCTCAGGGCCGCCGCCCGTAACGGCCAGGAACTGCTGCTCAACATCCAGCGGGCCGACGGCGGGTTTTTCCTGCTATTGCGCTAATCGGCGGGCGTGCGGATCGGGTCAGGATCAAAGCCTGACCCGCCCCGGTTGCCCGGTCGGGCATTTTTCGTGATAAAAAAAGCACCTGGCCCCCTCAGTGGCCTTATCCCGAATTCAGGTTACATGTAAAATGACCCGCCTCCCGTCCGGGGATACTCATTAACAGCAACAACAAATCCGTTTTATGACATTCGTAATTACCGAAAACTGCATCAAGTGCAAATTTACCGACTGCGTGGACGTATGTCCCGTAGATTGTTTCCACGAAGGTCCCAACTTTCTGGTCATTGATCCGGACGAATGCATTGATTGCACCCTGTGTGAACCGGAGTGCCCGGCCAATGCGATTTTTTCCGAGGATGAAGTACCGGAAAACCAGACCCATTTCATCGCACTCAATGCTGAGCTGGCCAAAATATGGCCGAGCATCACCGAGGTACACCCTGCCCTCGACGATGCGGATGAATGGAATGGCAAACCGGATAAACTGGCGTTACTGGAACGCTGAGGAACACCCTCCGGTTGTTTCCGCCCGGGATGGTGCCTGCCATCCCTGTCCCTCCACCCAACGCACGATGTCAGCCAGCGGTCGTTCAGCCCCCAGATCACGCAGCAGCAAATGATAGCCTTCCGGGTAGATCAGAATCTGCACGGTCGTTGAGTCCTTGATATCCGCCATGAACTGCCGCACCGGTGGCCAGGGGATGATTTCATCCCGTTCACCGTACAGCAGCAACACCCGCTGATCCCGAAGTCCACCACCGCTGACCAGAGCAGCGTCCATCAGATCTGCCAGGCCACTCAGGGCATCCACCCGGGTGGCCTTGATGACCCAGGGGTCTTCACTTAAACCGCGCAGCACTTCAACGTTGTCGGACGGTCGCCGCTTGAGTCCCTTGCCGGTGAGTTTGAGCCACGGCACCGTGGTGGAGAACAACGACAACAACCCGCGCTGATACCAGGGCATGGTGTGGCGTGCCCAGACGGCCGGTGCCACCAGAATCAGCCCGTCAATGCAGGGCGCACCCGGACGGGTCATGGTGACGGTGGCAATGGCCCCGCCCATGCTCTCGCCCAGAAGATAGAGCGGAATGCCGGGGTAGTGCTGACGCACCCCGGCCATGAAATCAATCAAGTCCTGCACGTAAACCGGCATGCCCGCCCACCGTCCCGGCCTGGGGCTTAATCCGAAGTGACGCTGATCGTAGGCCAGCAGGGTCAAACCATGACGGCTGAAATAATCACCGGCCCGGACAAATGCCTTGCCGTAATCATTGAAACCGTGCAGGGCCACGATAACGGCCCGGGGCGGGGTTTGCCGTGGCTGCCAGATGCGAACCGGCAGAATCAGGCCGTCGCGGGTGGTGAACTGGTTCAGATGCAAGTCCGGTGAAGCCCGGAACGGCGGCGCAGGGTCGATTGTCGGCATACAGGCAGAAAGCAACAAACTGGCACTCACTATCAAATAAAAAAACCGGGACATGACAGAAAAACAACCATTACGGGGGATCGGCCAGAATCAGCCGGATCACGCCACCAACTTTTTTCATGCTGCCTTGAAACGGGGGGTAAAAAAAAGCCTTCAGGCACTTTTCCGGGTTTTGTTCCGGGTACAGTTGCGAGGCTTTGACCAGTACGACACTGCCGGGGAGCGGGTACTGATCGTGGCTAACCACGTTTCCTACCTTGATCCGGTACTGCTCTGGACTTTTTTACCTGACGAAGACGTGACCTTCGCCATCAGCAGCGAGATCATCCGGCAATGGTGGTGCAAGCCGGCTCCCCTGTTTGCCCGGCTGTTTCCCATGAACCCCACCCAGCCGCTGGCCATCAAGGGATTGACGCATTATATCCGCCATGATCGCAAGGCGGTGATTTTTCCGGAGGGACGCATCAGCACCAGCGGCGGCTTGATGAAAATTTATGACGGAGCCGCCCTGATTGCATTGAAATCAGGGGCCAGCATACTGCCGATACGGGTGGACGGCCCGCAATACACGCCCTTCTCCCATTTGCACGGAGTGATCCGGTTGCGCTGGTTTCCGCCCGTTACCCTTACCATGTGTCCACCCTGTCGCCTGCAGGTCGATGCCGCCAGCCCGGTTCATCAACAGCGTCACCAGGCCGGTCTGCAACTGTCCGACATGATGGGCCGCATGCTGTTCGAGACCGGACACTGGCGCAAAACCCTGTTTTCGGCCCTGCTGGCCGCCCGCCGCGTCCACGGTGGAGGGCACCTGACCCTGGAAGACCTGCAAAGAACCCCCCTGTCCTACAATCGTTTGATTATTCAGAGTCTGGCACTGGGGCGTTACCTGGCCCGGCAGAGTGAAGACGAAACGGTGGTGGGTCTGCTGCTGCCCAACCTGGCGGTGACCGTCCAGGTGTTGCTGGGCTTGCAGGTTGTCGGCAAAACACCGGCCCTGCTCAACCCGGGGGCCGGTCAACGGCACATTCTGTCGAGTTGCCAGGCTGCCAACCTCAAAACCATCATCACCTCACGGCGGGTCATTGAAATGGCCGGTCTGGGTGAAACCGTTGCCCTGCTTGAACCGGGGTACCGACTGCTGTATCTGGAGGACGCCAAAACCGATATCGGCCTGCTGGATCAGGTGCAGGCCGCCTGGGCCGGTTTTCGGGCCGATGGCTGGTACCCTGCCCGCGAACCTGACCCACAAACGCCTGCCGTCATCCTGTTTACATCCGGTTCAGAGGGCGAACCCAAAGGCGTGGTACTGTCCCACGCCAATCTGCTGGCCAATCTGGAACAACTGGCCGCCCGGGTAGGCTTCAATGCCCGCGATACGGTACTCAACGTATTACCCCTGTTTCATTCATTCGGATTGACCGCAGGCACCTTGTTACCACTTCTGAGTGGTATGCGGCTGTTTCTTTACCCCTCGCCCCTGCATTACCGCATCATTCCGGAAATGGCCTACGATCTGGATGCCACCATCCTGTTCGGCACCAATACCTTTCTCATGGGTTATGGCCGTCAGGCCCACCCGTATGATTTCAACCGGGTGCGTTACGTATTTGCCGGTGCGGAAAAATTACAGCAGGATACCCGTCGCCTGTGGCTGGACAAATTCGGAATACGCATTCTGGAAGGGTACGGCGCGACCGAAACCGCCCCCATCGTGTCGGTCAATACGCCGATTGAGAACCGGGCCGGTACGGTGGGGCGGCCAATGCCGGGACTGGCCTGTCAACTGGAACCGGTAGAGGGCATCAGCGAAGGCGGCAAACTGCACGTCAAGGGGCCAAACGTCATGCTGGGTTATCTGTACCCTCGTCAACCGGGCGTGCTGCAACCGCCGGTTTCCTGTTTTGGGGCGGGTTGGTACGACACCGGTGACGTGGTGTCGATTGACGCGGACGGCTACCTGACCATTCGGGGCCGGGTCAAGCGTTTTGCCAAAATCGGCGGCGAAATGGTGTCGCTGGCCGTCGTCGAGGAACTGGCCGCGACCCTGTGGCCCGGCTATCACCACGCCGCCCTGGCACAGCCCGATCCGGTCAAGGGTGAGAAAATACTGCTGGTTACCGACTACCCCCGGGCCGAGCGGGCGGCTTGTCTTCTGGCCGCTCAACAGCACGGTTACAGCGAGTTGCAAACGCCTCGACTGATCCGCATCCTCAAGGCCTTGCCCCTGCTGGCCAGTGGCAAGGTTGATTATCCGGCCTTGAACGAACGGGTATCCCGCCCCGACGCCTGACCGGCTGATTCCCCGCCAAATCGCCGGGCCAGCAAAGCCCGGCCCTGTTCAAATTCCTTGCGATAAACCTCCCGCAACATGTCGCGGCTGAATGCCGCCCCCTGACGGGTCTGACCGTAGTAAAAATCCAGGGTTTTACCCAGACCGTAGGTGATGGCAGCCGAACTCAACCCGGCAATGGCTGAACCCCAGCCGGGAATCAGGCTGGCCAGTTCGTTGACACCGTAGCGGGCCATAAGCCCTCCCATGCCGACGGCACTGGCGACTTCGCCCAGGCTGCGGGCCGTGAGGGATACCCCATAGATGGACGCGATGCTGTGCAGCATCTTGGCCTGGGCCGCCAGCACCAGGGACAGATTGACCACAGGAACCGGAATCGCTCCGAGCAGGCCAGCGGTAATCGCATAGCCCACCACATGCGGGTGTACCGTCCGGCTGTAAACATCGTTGAGGGACTGACGGTGCGCCAGGGTTTCGCGCATCAGGCGGGCCAACCCGGCGGGCAGGACGTCCTCAATGGCCGCCCACAAGGCATCCAGCCCGTAATAAACCGGGTCATAGCCGTCTTCCGGTCGGGTGAAATCAATCACCACAAACCGCCCGCCCAGTCCCTCCAGGGCACTGCGCTGGGTACTGAGGGTCAGAGCCAGTCGGGGGGGAACGTACGCCCCCAGTTCTCCGTCACCGAAGGGATAGGGCAGAATATGGCCCTGCTCCAGATCGGCGTAGGCTTCATGCAGACAGGTTTGCACAACCAGAAAAGGCCAGTCAGGATGATCCTTTCTGATTCGGCGGGCCGCTTTTACCACTTCATCCAGTTGATGATCATCGGCTTTGAGGGTAATGACCAACAGGCTGGAACGCGCCTCACAATAGGCCATGTCATCGGTCGGGTCATACCCCACCTCTCCCAGTCCACGGGTATCAAGAAAACGGATGAAGGCGGTTTCCTCGTCGGGAAAATCGTAAACATCCGCAGTGCGGGTGCAGGATCGGAATCCCTGCCCTATTTCGGCCCGGGTAGACCCGGTCAGAGCCTGGATAATCGAACTTTTACCGCTTTGGGTTTTGCCCAGCAGCCAGAGGACGGGAGGAGGAGAGCGGTGGCGGATGTCGTTCATGGCCTGATCAAAGCGGGCCTGATCGACAGCGGGTTTCAGTATTTTTTGTGTCCACTGCTGGATCTGTGCGGAGACGGTCATGGCGCGAAAAACCTGAGTGGGTTGATCCGGAACGACTGGCCACGACAACAGCCTGTCTTGCCAGTACCGGGCATGAGTCTATATGCTATCAGCTTTTGTTCACAACCCGATTGAATCCAATGACTACCATCCGCATAGAACACAATCCTGATCAGGCACGCCTCAAGGCATTGAACGTATCCACCTGGCCTACCTGGGAAAAGGAAATCTCCGAATTCAGCATTGACTTTGACGAAACCGAAGTTGCCTATGTGCTGGAGGGAGAAATCATCGTCACCCCGGCGGGCGGCGAACCGGTACACATCAAGCCCGGTGATCTGGTTTCGTTTCACGCCGGACTCGACAGCCGCTGGCAGGTGGTTAAACCACTGCGGAAGCACTATAGCTACGACTTTCCCGATGGGGTCTGATCAGGTTTCAGCGAGGGGGTGGAGAGGTAACTGATCCCGATTGACTTTAACGTCTTTCTGGCTTACAGTGCCATCTGGTTTCGGCACGATACCGAATAGCCGGTTCCGAACCCTGCTGACACGGTTCTGAATGCAGCAGTCTTCTTCATCATGACCTCACCTGGGTGATCCGCAGCCGCACATGGCGGCTTGCCTTCCCCCACCCAGGCTTTTTTGTCCGGCCTCCCTGGCCGGAACACTGATTCCCCCGCCAGGGATGGCTTTTTTTCAAATTACCGGCCCTCTTCTTCCAGGGCAGCGATTCGCTCTTCCAGTGGCGGATGGCTCATGAACAGTTTCATCCAGCTCCCGCCCCCATTGATGCCAAAGGCCGCCAGTTCACCCGGTAACGGCGTGGCTTCATGGCTGTGCTGCAAAGCCTTGAGGGCAGCGATCATGTTGCCGCGTCCGGCCAGATCGGCACCGCCCTGATCGGCCCGGAACTCACGCCAGCGCGAGAAGGCCATGACGATCATCGTAGCCAGTATCGACAGCAATACCTGGGCAATCATCTGGGTAATGTAGTAGGCTGGGCCGTAGCCGCCGCGTCCGCCATCTCCGGAACGAAACACCACCCGATCCACCAGATGCCCGGCAATCGTGGCAAAGAAATACACAAACGTATTGACCACTCCCTGCAGCAACCCCATGGTCACCATGTCGCCATTGGCCACATGGCTGATTTCATGCGCCAGCACCGCCTCCACCTCGCGCCGATCCATCTGATGCAGCAAGCCGGTACTGACCGCCACCAGGGCTGAGTTTTTGCTCATGCCGGTGGCAAAGGCATTGGGTTCAGGTGAATCAAAAATGCCGACTTCCGGCATACCGATACCGGCCTGCCGGGCCTGGCGGCTGACGGTTTCAAACAGCCAGTGTTCCAGTTCATCGCCAGGCTGTTCGATAATGAACACGCCCATCGACTGTTTGGCCATCCATTTGGACATGAGCAGAGAAATAAAGGAACCACTCATGCCGATGACTGCCGACATGATCAGCAGGCTGTCAAGATTAAGGTTGACCCCCTGCTGGTCGAGAAACCGTCCCAGTCC
>CAIVXW010000209.1 GCA_903910005.1 uncultured Methylococcaceae bacterium | reverse complement strand
GCACCGAACAGGCGTATCTGGACTGGATCAAACGCTTCATCCTCTTCCACCATGAGCGACACCCGAAAGATATGGGCGCGGCGGAGGTGGAACAGTTCCTGAGCCATCTCGCGGTGGAGAGCAAGGTCGCGGCGTCCACCCAAAACCAGGCATTAAGTGCCCTGCTGTTCCTCCGAACCAGTCACATTCACGAGGGCTGATGCGGTTGACGCGGGGTGGGGTGATAGCCTCCATCCCCTGCGCCTCAAGGGCCGCGACGAATTTATCACTGTCATATCCCTTGTCCACTGCCAGTGCCTGGGCACCTTCCGGGGTGAGTTGCAGCAAGGCCTTCGCTTACCCGATGTCACTGGCTTGTCCGCCAGTCAGGATGAAGTCCAGCGGGTTTCCCAGAGCATCGGTGACCGCCTGAATGTCGATGAACACGGCTTGCAGGTCAGGCTGATCGACACACCGGGCATGGATTTCATTCCAGACCCCCTTTTCACACCAGTGCGAGAACCGCTTGAATACGGAGTTCCAGTGGCCCAGCGATTCAGGGAGCAGACGCCATTGCGTGCCGCTACGCAGAATCCACACGACGGCGTTCAAAAACGCCAGGCAACGCGCTTGATTGCCCACTCGCACCTGTGGGAGGGTTTGCAGAATTTGATGAATTACTTGCCATTGTATGCTGCTGAGTTCGTGTCGGTTTGCCATGCGAAAAAACGCGAAGGTCTACACAGGCGGCTGTCTTACGTCAACAGAACCTAAAGTTTTATCTAAACGTGCCGCTGGAATTTGTGTGCCAATTCCGGGTGAGGGATGCGGAATCCGGATGCACCCCTTGCGCCTGCGTCTGGCAAAATGCCTGGCGGACTGCCGTGGCATCGGCCTCGCAGGCAAAAGTCTGGCTGTGCAAGCGTTTGAACGCCTTGCTCTCGGTCTCACTCAAGGTCAGATGCTGATTGCGGAGGGTCTTTGTACGCGAACCAATCACATTCACGAGGGCTGATGCGGTTGACGCGGGGTGGGGTGATAGCCTCCATCCCCCGCGCCTCAAGGGCCGCGACGAATTTATCACTGTCATATCCCTTGTCCGCTGCCAGTGCCTGGGCACCTTCCGGGGTAAGTTGCAGCAAGGCCTCCGCAGTCCGTTTGCCAGCAATAAAGCCACCGGTTAATCCACACGGTATGTGGCGGATACTATAATAACACCAAAGCCTCCAAACAAGCCTATTAAACGCATCCCTTTACCTCCCGGAGAGATTAAAATGTCACACGATAAAACAACCGATCGCCTTTCCTTCGTCGCAAAATTAGCCTCCACGCTCGCCGCCAATCTGCTGGCCAGCCAGATGCTTCTCGCAAACCCCATCAATCAACTCCAAGCCAACGCCCAAGGCCCGGACGGCGTCATTTCATCGCTCAATTATGGAACATCCCTCAACGGCAAACTCAATTTTAATTTGAACCAGTCTTTTTCCTTCGATTTACCTGAAGGCACGGTCGACATGAAATGGACTCGTCGATTCTCGTCCAAAAAAATGACAACCCTCGTCGCTCACTCCTCCAACGCCTCAAATCCCGTTACACTAAAATTGTTCGTCAGCAATAATGGACAACAAATATCGGGTTACATTAAATCACAGACCTACAATTATATCGTCTCTCCCGCACCCGACGGATTGCCCTACACCCAGGTCATCTCTCAGTCCCTTGCCGCTGACGATGAGGCAAAAACCAATGCAATCCCTGAACACGATGTCATCCCAATCGGCCGCTCAGAGATTGACGCCCGACAAGCAGCATTTAACGCCCCACAAACCGACCCGTTTGAAGCGTACAGCACCCCCACCAAAAACGCCCGTACTGCCGCCAATACATCCACACGGACGCCCCCGCCACCCTGGCAAAAAACCATCAATAGCTTCAACCCATTTCCCACCGGTACCGCACCCGCCAAACTACTCCCACAGTACCCCACCATCAACAAAATGATGTCGACGGGGGCTTCCGAAGCAATGTTTAAGGCAGCACTCGCCTCACCCGAAATCGTCGATGTCGATATCCTCGTCATGTACGATAAGGAACAACCCGTTAATCTCGTCAAAACCCGATTGGCAGAACAACTGCAAACCGCACGCGAAGCACTTACCAACGCAAAGATAAAAGTCAATCTCAGAGTCGTCGGCCTGGAACCCTATGATTATGGCTCTCTCTATAAAAAATATAGAGCCTGGCATTTAATGCCACTTTATAACGCCCTTGAGGCATTTGATGAGGATGAGAAACAAAAATTTGACGAAGAAATGGCAAACGGCGGCAAAGAGTACTACCAAAAAGCAATGACACAGTATGAACTCAACTCATTATGGCGCGAAGCTCTGACGCGAGATCACTTTCACCAGTACGGCCTCGAGGAACCCTTTGGCTGGAATCCACAGGAGATGGAAATCCTGAAAAAGGCCACCATGAAATACGATGACTTGCCGCAATTCATGCGATACTTTCCCCAAGGCACCATGGGATGGGATCTGCGCGACGCACGACACAATACCGAGTACCTGGAACCCGAGTTCTTACGCGTCAAAGCACTCCGCGAAAAAACAGGTGCCGATATTGTACTGCTCATAGGCGGCAAAGGCGACTACTCCATGGGCGGATACACCATCGCAGCACCCACCACCCACGCCAAAAGAAACGAACAACTCATCATGATGCCCATTGATGCCATTACCGTCTCCAGCGGAAAAGAGAGCACACTCATTCATGAAATTGGTCATATCTTTGGATTAATGCACGACTATCATTCCCGGACACCCGGCTTTGATGGACGCGGTGCCTATGTCTACGGCTATACGCTGGCAGCGCAGCCGTATGTACTCCAAAAAAAGAATGATACCGGCGGTCATTTCATTGACCTCATGTCGACGAGACAGCACAACGGCGAAGACGGGAGGCCACTTCTAAACGTGATCTCCAATCCCGATGTCCTCTGGCGCAACGAGTATCCTACCGGTTCGCGTACCGGCGAAAATCCCAGTGATGGTGCCCGCGCCATGAATGAATTCCGGTTCATTGTCAGCAATGCCATGCCCAAAAAGG
>CAIVXW010000208.1 GCA_903910005.1 uncultured Methylococcaceae bacterium | reverse complement strand
GAGGCAGATACTGTCTCGATAGTATTTTTTTGTGTATTTTCGTGTTTTTAGTGGCCCTGTTTTTTTGCCACGAAAGGCACGAAATTGCCCGAAAATTCATGATCAAATCCCTTTCGCAGCCAAAATCGGACGTTCTTATGAAGGTTCTGCCACAAGATCCGTTCGTACTCAGCCCTCTTCGCTCCCCCGATCATGATGAGTCCTTCGGCTCCCGATCATGGTGAGATTATCGAACCATCAGGACAGCCCTGCCGAACCACGAGTTCAGCACGAACAGATTTTGGTATTTCCGACGAACGAATAAAAACTGAAAATGCTGTATGTAACAGGATAAAAACGGTAGAACGGCCATTTGGCGGGGATGGCATGCGAGAATTTCCGCACTATGTTCACTGAAACCCGGCAAAGGTCGTTTCGACAGGAACGGCCTGTTCTGTCCACTCCTCCGGAACCCTGGATACTTTGTCATTTTCACCGGGTTTATGGATGGGTTTGTTGATGGGCCTTGTTTTCAGAAGTCCCTGCCTGAGGTCATCAATGCGCTGACGGGTTGTTTTGCAATATTCAGGCTCTTTCTCTATGCCCACCGCATGACGGCTATTTTTCAATGCCCCCAGCAGGGTTGAACCCACGCCTGCAAATGGATCAAGTACCCAACTTCCGGGGTGGGTCAATGCCAGGACACAACGTTCGACCAGTTCAATCGGAAATTGGCAGGGATGTCCGGTTTTTTCCGGATGATTGGATTTGACATTGGGGATATCCCATAAAGCCCGATCCCAATCCTGCTCAATGATTTCCCAGATGTCTCCGGGATTTTTCCCGAGTGGATTCCCCGATAACTGGCCTTTCCTTGGCCCTTTGAAATGTCTTTTGCCGGGATACTTTGACGGGACTCGTACGTTATCAAGATTGAATATGTAGTCGTCCGTCCTGCTGAACCACAGCAGGGTTTCGTAACGCCCACTGAAACGATGGCTGGCATGGAGACCGTGGCCAAAATGCCAGATAATACGATTACGCAATCTGAATCCGTGCTTTTTGAAGATCGGGTAGTAGTAAATGTCAAGCGGGAAAACTTCTCCCCTGTTGACATAATTGCCAACCTGCCAACACAGATTACCCCGGTCTGACAGTGTTCTTGCCAGTTCCGCAATGATTTGCTCCTGCATTTCAAGGTAAGCTTCAATACAGGTTCTGGTCTCGTAGGATTTACCTATATTGTACGGAGGCGATGTCAGGATGAGATCAAACGTCCTGGCGTCCAGTTGCCTGAGAACCTCCAGACAGTCACCCTGATGCAGGGTGTAGGTCATGTCGGGATTGAAGCCGTCAAACATCGGTTTTCGCAGTGGTCGGGTGGGTTACATCGCCTCCAGTATGGCTCGTTTAACCGACTCCAGGGTTGCTTCCACGGTCACCGGTTTGGCAGTACATTGGGCAATGGCGGTGTCAGGATCCTTGAGACCCATGCCGGTCAGGGTACATACCACGCAACTGCCCTCAGGAATCTGGCCGGTTTCAATATCGTGCAGAGCCCCGGCCAGCGAGGCGGCTGACGCCGGTTCGCAGAAGACGCCTTCCTTTTCGGCCAGCAGTTTCTGTGCGGCCAGAATGTCGCTGTCGGCGTAGGCACTGAACCAGCCGCCGGATTGCTCCCGGGCAATCCAGGCCTTGTCCCACGATTGAGGGTGGCCGATGCGAATGGCGGTGGCAATGGTTTCCGGATTGTCGACCATCCGCCCCTGAACAAACGGGGCCGAGCCTGCTGCCTGATACCCGCACATGACGGGCCGGTTGTTGCAAACCGGCGCGTGGGTTTCAGTGCCCAGGGCGTATTCGCTATAGCCTTTCCAGTAGGCGGTAATGTTGCCGGCATTACCCACCGGCAGGCAGTGAAAATCCGGTGCGCGTCCCAGTTCGTCCACAATTTCAAAGGCGGCGGTTTTCTGGCCTTCGATCCGGAACGGGTTGATGGAATTGACGATGGTCACCGGAGCGTGATCGGCCACGTCCTTGACCAGTTGCATACCGGCATCGAAATTACCCTTGATCTGAATGACTACGGCTCCGTACATCATGGCCTGGGCCAGTTTGCCGAGGGCGATTTTGCCATCCGGTATCAGCACGAAGGCCGTAATACCGGCCCTGACTGCATACGCTGCCGCAGCGGCTGAGGTATTGCCGGTGGAGGCACAGATAATGGCCCGACTGCCCGCCTCAACCGCTTTGGTAACGGCCATGGTCATGCCCCGATCCTTGAAGGAACCGGTCGGGTTGAGCCCCTCAAACTTGACGTAAATGTCAACGCATTTATTGATGTGGCGGGGAATATTCACCAACTGGATCAGGGGGGTATTACCCTCGCCGAGACTGATGAGGCGGGTGCTGTCGGAAACCGGCAGGCGATCCCGGTAATGTTCGATGAGTCCGGTATAGCGTTTGGATAAGCTCATGGGGTGGCGGGTATTAAAAAAATGAAAGCGGTTGCCGCTGAAAACGCGGCGATCAGACGGTTTTAACGCAACGTCTGCGGTCTCAGGTTTTGCGTATGTCCTCACGGAACTGATCCAGCCAGATGACTTCGTTGGCATAGGACTGCAAGTCTGCCGATACGCTGTCTTCAAAACCACTCAGCCAGAATTCCTTGTGCAATTCTTCCTTGACATAGGCAATGGCATCTTCAAAATCACCGTCACCGGCACTCAGTATCAGGCGGTCGTAGACATTCTGGGTAGCCAGCTTGATGATAAGGGTGGCAATCCCTACGTCCACACCTTTCTGTACATCGCGGTCAAACCCGTGTCCGCACTTGGGACATTTATTATGCAGGGTTTTCAGCTTGTACAACTTGACCCGCATTTTGGGTCCACGCGGCGGGGCCGTTTTCAGCCAGGTATGAAAGGCGTTTTGCTGATCCGTCAGGGGGCTGGGAGTAGAATTGAGGTAATAACTTTCCACGAAAGATTCACCGGCTTCCCGCTCCAGTACATTTTTGAGTCGCAAATAATCAAACG
>CAIVXW010000207.1 GCA_903910005.1 uncultured Methylococcaceae bacterium | reverse complement strand
GTGCCGCCGTGTTCTTCAATGATTTTCTTGACGATGGCCAGCCCAAGACCGGTGCCCCGGGTTTTGCTGGTGACGTAGGGTTCAAAAATTCTGTCAAGGTGTTCGCGGGAAATGCCGGGACCGTTGTCCTGGAGGTATATCTCCAGCCAGTGGCGGCGGTTGTCGTCCCGCAGTGCGGCGGTAATGGTGATGAGTCCTGGCGTCCCGGTCTGCATGGCTTCCTGGGCATTTTTGATGAGGTTGTGCAAAACCTGCCTGAGTTTGACCGGATCACCCGCGATACAGGGCAGTCCGGGTTGCATCGCCAGCACAAATTCCAGCCCGGAGGGTGGCGGATAAAGTGCCACAACCTGCTCGATCAGGCCGGTCATGTCGATGTTTTGCGGTTGGGTGACTGAGGGTTTGGCATACTCGGCAAAGGCATTGACCATGAATTTCATGGCTTCAACCTGCTGTACGATGGTGCGGGTAGCCCGTTCCAGCATGTCGGCATCGGCTGATTCCAGGTTTTTGGCCAGTTTGTGTTGCAGTCGCTCGGCGCTGAGTTGTATCGGTGTCAGCGGATTCTTGATTTCGTGGGCCAGTCGCCGGGCCACTTCGCTCCAGGCCGCATCCCGCTGGGCCTGGATCAGGGCGGTGACGTCATCGAATACCACCACCGCTCCTTGCCAGACCCCTTCCGCATCCAGCAGCGAAGTGCCCCGGCAGAACAGTTCCTGACGGCCCCGAGGGCCGGTGTAGGGCATTTCCTCCTGCCATACGGCGGTTTCCCGGGTTAGCAACCGGGTCAGCCGTTGCATCAGTTCCACCAGGTGTGGGTAGGTTTCTCCCAGGCCTTCAACCGTCAGGCCTACGCAGGCCTCATGCCGGATGTGCAGAATGACATCTGCCGCCTGGTTGACAGTGAGGATGCGGCGATGGGCGTCAAGGCTCAGTACCGCCGAGGACAGATTGGCCAGGATGGTTTCCAGATAGGAGCGTTGCCGTTCCACCTGCTGGCGTGACAGGTGGGCTTCATCACGGGCCTGGGCGATGCACTCGGTCATGGTATTGAAGGATTCGACCAGAAAACCCAGCTCATCCCGGCTTTTGACCCTGAGGCGCTTTTCGTAATGGCCCGCAGCCACCGCCCGGGTGCCCTGGGCCAGATGCCGCACCGGTGCCACGATGCGGCGGATACTGAGAAAGGCGGCCCAGATGGCGGCCAGCAGACTCAGCAGCAGAACCAGTGACAGGGTCAGTGAGAAGGTAAATTTGAGAGAACGCCGCAGGAAGGTCATTTCCCGGTAGTGCAGATAGGCCGCTTCCACCGTTTCGGCCAGTTGGGTCAGTCTGACCGGTACGGCGTAGATGGCTTGCAGGTATAGCGAGTCATCACCGCCCATGGCCACCAGTACCCGAATCTGCCGCCGGTTGGTGGCGTAGGGTTCCAGCCCGACGTAGGATTTGCCCTGCCGAACCTGAAGCAATATGCCAATTTCCGGCAGGTCAGGGATGATGGAGCCGGACTGGCCACCGCTGAGGGCAACGATGCGTCCCTGTTTGGAGAAAACGGTCAGGTCACCGTCCTGGGAGCTGTCACGCAGTTCGTCCAGCCGAACCGCCAGCAGGCTTTCCGGAATGTCGCGCAGATGCAGAGCCAGTTCACCGGTCTCCTTCAACACTGCCCGCATGCGTTCATCCAGGGCGGCCTGCCCCAGTTTGAGGGCGTCCTCCATGGCCTGGTCAATCCGCACGTCAAACCAACTGTCGATGCTTTGCTGGATGAACTGCATCGAAAAATAAAAAACCACCGAGGCCGGTGCCAGCGTCAGCAGGGTGAACAGAATCACCATGCGGGCGGTGAGGGATGAACCGGCCTTGCGCTTGCGTATCTGCCGGGATAATGAATAGACATTGGCCCCAACCAGCCCGAGCAAAACCACCGAGGCCAGGGTGTTGATCAGCAGCAACCCCGAGTACATCGGTCCCAGATGCGAGGCATTCTGGGTGGCGGTACTCATGAGGTAGAGTGAGGCCAGTATGGCGAGGAACAGCCCCAGCAGGCTGAGATTGAGGGGGGGTTTCAACCGGCGACGCGCCATGGATACGGAGGGCTTTCGAGGTGCCAGTCAGGACTCAGGTAGGCGATGGGTCGAAGCGGCAGTGGCAGTGCTTCAATATCCAGACTGACCCGCAAACTGGCCTGCCAGACCTGACCGGGTGGTAACGCACAGGATGACAGCACCGGCCAGTCGCGGATGGAACCCAGGTATTCGATCAGGGTGGTCAGGGTGGCAACGTGTTCCAGCACCCCTGTGTCCGGGTAGGCAACCCGATAGGCCCGGGTCAGGGGGTGGAAACTGACCTGCAGGCGGCGGGTCAGGTGGGCCAGGGGGTTGTCTGCCGCGTGGTGTCCGCTGCGGTTTTCCAGCGAAAAATGGATTGCCAGCGTCAGTGGAACCCCGTGTTGCAGGGCTTCGATGACGGCCGGACTGAATCGGTAATCCACGCTGGCGGTCAGCAGACAGGCGTACCCTGTCGACCTCAGACTGGCTCCGGTGACGGCAAAACCGGCAGCGGGGGCTGATTGCTCCGCCCCCAGCAACGCCAGAATGGCTGCAAACGCGGTGAGGTTCACACCGTTGCCCCCAATCGTCCGGGTCAGCCGGTTTTTCTCAGACGGGCATAGTAAAACCCGTCCATGCCGGACGCGCCCGGCAGGATCTGAACCCCGTGGCCGGCGGGTACCGCCTGCGGCACCTCAACCGGCATGACCTCCACATCGGCATGACGGGTCACAAAGTCGTCCAGTTGCAGGCGATTTTCACGCGGCAACACCGAGCAGGTGGCATAGACCAGTATGCCGCCAGGAGCCAGCAGCGGCCAGATGGCTTCCAGTATCTCAGCCTGGAGGCGGGGTAATTCGTCCAGATCTGCCGGGGTACGCAGCAGCTTGATGTCGGGATGGCGGCGGATAACGCCGGTGGCGGAACAGGGGGCGTCGAGCAGGATGCGGTCAAATAACTGGCCGTTCCACCAAACGCTGGTCTGACGGGCATCGCCCACCACGATTTCGGCGGTGTAGCCGGCCCGTTTCAGGTTTTGATCGATACGGGCTGCCCGGGTCGGCATGGAATCAAGTGCCACCAGTCTGGCCAGTTGCGGACAGGTTTCCAGGATATGCAGGGTTTTGCCGCCGGGGGCCGCGCAGACATCCAGCACCCGCAGGCCCGGTTGCAGTTCAAGCAGACCGGCAGCAAACTGGGCTGCCGTATCCTGCACCGAAACCTGGCCTTCGTTGAATCCGGGCAGGTGACTGACCGAAACCGGCTGTTCCAGGATAACGGCACTGGCGCAATAGGGCGAGGCCACGGCCTCCAGACCGGCGGTCTGCAACTGGCCAAGATAGGCCTCGCGTGACTGGCGGGCCAGATTCACCCGGAGTACCAGGGGCGGCAACTGGTTGTTGGCCGCAAGAATGGCCTCGGCCTGTTCCGGCCAGGCATCCCGTATGGCCGCCGCCAGCCAGTCGGGATGGGCCTGATCCGGATCCGGCAGCGGTGGCACGGCGGGCGGGTTTTGTTCCTCCTCAGCCATTTCACGCTGGCAGGTTCTCAACAGGGCATTCAGCAGCGGCTTGGCCCAGGCCTTGCGCTGGGCGGCTGCAACGGTTTCAGCCACGGCGGCGTGGGGTTTGACCCGGGTAAACCGCAGTTGATAAATCCCCAGCAAGGCCAGCAGACGGATCTGGGTATCCTTGATGGGTTTCTGGGTCAGGGCCGACAGTTGGGCATCCAGCCGGTAGTACCAGCGGCACACACCATAACACAGTGCCTGCACGAAGGCGCGGTCGGTATCCTTGTGCAGACCGGGCAAGACCTCCTCCAGAGCCAGGGTCAATGTCTTGTGTTGGCTCAGTACCTGCTCCAGCACCCTCGCAGCAATCAGACGGGTATTCACGCAATATCTCCCAGATGTTCGCCCTTCACGGAATGGGCATTCAGAAAAGCCGGGGCACTCATACGCTTGCCTCCGGGTTGTTGTACTTCGAGTAAACGCAGGATTCCCTGACCGGTGGCCACGTCCAGGGTCTTGCGATCAGACAGAATGCAGCCGGGCCGGGCCTCACAAGGCTCTTCCAGTCCGGCGGCCTGCCAGATTTTGAGAATCCCGCCACGGTAGCGGGTTTCCGCCACCGGCCAGGGGTTGAAAGCCCTGACCTGGCGTTCCAGTTCGCGGGCGGGTCGATTCCAGTCAAGCGGGGCCTCCTGCCTGGAGAGTTTGGCGGCATACACCGCATCGGCCCCGGCTTGTTGCACCGGTTGTAACAGCCCCTGCTCAATGGCAGGCAGAAGTTCCAGCAGTGCCTCAGCCCCCAGGCCGGACAGGCGGTCATGCAGGCTGCCGCCGGTATCGTCCGGGTGAATGGGGCATGGCTTGCGGAGCAGCATCGGCCCGGTGTCGAGTCCGCTATCCATCTGCATCAGGGTGATGCCGGTTATGTCATCACCCTGATAAAGGGCACGCTGGATGGGAGCCGCTCCCCGCCAGCGTGGCAACAGCGAGGCATGGATGTTGATGCAGCCATGACGGGGAATCGCCAGAAGGGCCGGGGGCAGAATCAGGCCGTAGGCCACCACGATCATCAGGTCGGGAGCCAGCTCTGCCACGGTCTGGATGTCAGTGGCCTGTTTGAAATGGGGCGGCTGAAAAACCGGTATCCCGTGTTGCAGGGCGCATTGCTTGACCGGGCTGGCTGTCAGTTTCAGTCCGCGTCCGGCTTCGCTGTCCGGACGGGTATGGACACCAATCAGTTGATGCGGGCTGGCCAGCAGGGCCTGCAACGGCGGGACGGCAAATTCAGGGGTGCCGGCGAACAGGATTCTCATGTCATGATGAACGGGATGGGGCGGTGGGGAGGCCAAACCGGCACGCAGGCGTCCGGTTCGGGATGGTCGGGCGGGCGGTGGGTACTACTCAAAGGGAGGCAGAACTCCTGGAACCGGTCTGGCCGTGGCCACCGGCCCGGGTGCGCTGTCCTTTTTTGAGTTTGTTTCGCACCATTTGCCGTTTGAGCGGAGACAGATGGTCAACGAACAATTTGCCTTCAAGGTGATCAATTTCATGCTGAATGCAGACGGCCAGCAGGCCTTCGGTCTCCATTTCAAACAATTCACCTTCCCGGTTCAGTGCCCTGACCGTAATTTTGTTCGAGCGGGTGACTTTCTCAAAGATACCCGGTACTGACAAACAGCCTTCCTCGCTTTGTTCGCGTCCGCTTTCCTCAAGGATTTCCGGATTGATGAAACAATACGGCGCGTTTTTCTGGTCGCTGATGTCCAGCACCAGTACCCGCTTCTGCACATTCACCTGGGTGGCCGCCAGACCGATACCGGGAGCGGCGTACATGGTTTCGAGCATGTCATCCACCAGTTGCCGAATGGCCGCATCGACTTCTGCCACGGGCAGGGCCTTCTTGCGGAGACGTTCATCAGGAAATTCCAGTATGCTTAAAATGGCCATGGCTTCAAAATTGGGGTAAAAACCCCGCAGGTTTTACGAAAGAATGGCATTCTAGCGAAAATCGCCCCCGGTTTGAATCCGACCATTGAAGTGGGTTTTTCAGGGGGCGGCATTGAACCCCCGGGCGATATGGGGTGTAATCCGTTTATTTCTGATTTTGGCTGGCACCCCGGACTTATGGATGCACTACGTTACTGGCTTGCCCTGGTACGGGCACCGCTGCTGGGGCCGCGCAGCATCGAGCGGATTGTGGCGCATTTCGGTAACCCCGAATCGTTTTTCGAGGCCGGTTCGGTTGAATGGCGGCAGGCAGGACTCAAACCGCAAACCTGTGACTACCTGTCCAGTCCTGACTGGAAACGGATTGATCAGGATTTGCGCTGGCAGGAACACCCGGATCACCATATCCTGTGGCTGGATGGCGCGGATTATCCGCCCTTGCTGCGGGAAATCGCCGATCCACCGCCCCTGTTGTTCGTGGTGGGGAAGGTCGCATGCCTCAGTGACCGGCATCTGGCCGTGGTGGGCAGCCGCAACCCCAGCCCGGGTGGTCTGCGTACCGCCCGTGAATTTTCCGAAGCATTGAGTCGGGCAGGTCTGGGCATCGTGAGCGGTCTGGCTCTTGGGGTTGATGCGGCCAGCCATCAGGGGGCACTGACCGTCGGCGGGATAACCATTGCAGTGGGCGGTACCGGCCCGGATCAGGTTTACCCGGCGGCGAACCGCCGCCTGGCCGAGGCCATCCAGGCCGGTCACGGTGCCCTGGTGACTGAATTTCCGCCCGGTGTCCGCCCCGCTGCCAGCAATTTTCCCCGCCGTAACCGCATCATCAGCGGATTGTCCCTGGGAACCCTGGTGGTGGAAGCGGCTCCGCGCTCGGGTTCGCTGATTACCGCCCGCATGGCTCTCGAACAGGGCCGCGAAGTATTTGCCATTCCCGGCTCAATCTACAACCCCCTTTCCAGAGGGTGTCATGATTTGATAAAAGAGGGAGCCAAACTGGTTCAGGAGATTGCCGACATTCTGGAAGAATTTGATTTTTTACGGCAGAGGCCTCTCGCCATCCAGTCTGATGCCGCCAGCGGAGGCATCGGTACCGAACCCCATCACCGACTGCTGGCATGCATGGGCCATGATCCGGTCAGCGTGGATCAACTGGTGTCACTGACCGGAAACACGGCAGAGGACATCATGACGATGCTGGTACTGCTGGAACTGGAGGGATCCATCGCCTCATCGCCGGGAGGAGGCTATTGCCGCCTGCGCTGACCACACAATCAGGAATCAGGGAACGGATTGTAGCCCTCCAAAACAGAGACATTTGATGAAAGAGAACATATTTGACGTGCTGGTTTACGTGTTTGAGCAATATCTGGATGCCGAACTGGAGCAGGAACCCGATGCCGATGCCATTTACAATGAATTGATCGAAGCCGGTTATCCCCAGCCCGAGATCAATCAGGCGTTCGACTGGCTGGAGTCACTGACCGAGCATCAGGCCATCAGACCCGTCTCTTCCGGTTCCATGCGGATTTATTCCAGTTATGAGATGAACCGTCTGGACACGGAATGTCGGGGATTGTTACTGTTTCTGGAGCAAAGCGGCATACTGACACCGGCCTGCCGGGAAATTGTGCTGGATCGGGTTCTGGATTTCGACGAGGAGGTCATTTCGATGGAAAACCTCAAATGGATCGTACTGATGGTGCTGTTCAGCCAGCCGGATCAGGAACAGGCCTTTGCCCGCATGGAAACCCTGGTTTACGACAACCAGCCCAACTATCTGCATTGAATCAGGTGACCCGATGACTCAGAATCTGGTGATAGTCGAGTCTCCGGCCAAGGCCAAGACCATCGAAAAATACCTCGGCAAGGATTTTGTCGTCCATGCCTCTTATGGCCACGTGCGGGATTTGATACCCAAAGCCGGGGCAGTGGATACCGACAACGACTTCTCCATGAAGTATGCCCTGATCGCGAAAAACGAAAAGCATGTCGAAACCATCACCCGCGCCGCCCAAAAAGCCGACGCCCTGTTTCTGGCGACAGACCCGGATCGCGAGGGTGAGGCCATCTCCTGGCACATTCATGAAATCCTCCGGGAAATGAACGCACTCCAGGGCAAACCGGTTCACCGGGTGGTATTCCACGAAATCACCCGGCGGGCGGTCACCGAGGCCATGCAAAACCCGATGCCGCTATCCACCGATCTGATCCACGCCCAGCAGGCCCGCCGTGCCCTGGACTATCTGGTCGGGTTCAAGTTGTCACCGTTATTGTGGAAAAAAATCCAGCGGGGGCTGTCAGCCGGGCGGGTGCAAAGCCCGGCCCTGCGGATGATCGTGGAGCGGGAGCAGGAGATTGAGCAGTTTCAGATTCAGGAATACTGGACTCTCGAAGCCGATGCCCGTCATGAACAGCAGGGCTTCAAAGCCCGTTTGACCCACCTGGAGGGCAACAAACTGGAGCAGTTCAGCATCACCCGCGACGAAGACGCCCAGGCCGCACGCGAACGCCTTCTGGACGCTGCCGGGAAAATCCTGACCGTCCTCAAGGTTGAGGAAAAGGAACGCAGGCGCAATCCGGCGGCTCCGTTCACCACCTCAACCCTGCAACAGGAGGCCGCCCGTAAACTGGGCTTCACCACCCGGCGTACCATGCAGGTTGCCCAGCAACTTTATGAAGGCATTGAACTGGGCGGAGAAAGCGTGGGCCTGATCAGCTACATGCGTACCGATTCGGTCTCGCTGGCGCGGGAAGCCGTGGACGAAATCCGGCAACTCATTGCCGGGCGTTACGGTGCCGACAACGTGCCGTCACAGCCGCCGCAATACAAAACCAAAAGCAAAAATGCCCAGGAAGCCCACGAAGCCATACGTCCTACCTCGGCCCTCCGTCTGCCCGATCAGGTCAAACGCCACCTCAGTGCGGATCAGCACAAACTGTACAACCTGATCTGGCAGCGTACCGTGGCCAGCCAGATGGTACACGCCCTCATCAAGACGGTGGCCGTCGATCTCGATTGCGGTCAGACCGGCCTGTTTCGGGCAACCGGCTCTACCGTGGTACACCCCGGCTTCATGGCGGTTTATCTGGAAGGCCAGGATGATACCCCGGGTGATGATGATGAAAAGTTTCTGCCCACCCTGCGTAGTGGCGATACGGTTGAACTGCTCGACATCAAACCGGCCCAGCACTTTACCGAACCGCCCCCCCGCTATACCGAAGCCAGCCTGGTCAAGGCACTGGAAGAATACGGCATCGGTCGCCCGTCAACCTACGCCACCATCATTTCCACCCTGCAGCAACGCCGGTATGCCCTGCTGGAAAACAAACGGTTCCGTCCTACCGACGTGGGGCGGGTGGTCAACAAGTTTCTGACCGAGCATTTCACCCGGTACGTCGATTACAACTTCACCGCCCACCTGGAAGATGACCTGGATGCGGTTTCACGCGGCGAAATGGAATGGATTCCCCTGATGCAGCAGTTCTGGAATCCGTTCAAATCCCTGATTGATGAAAAGGACGAAAGCCTGAAACGGGCCGACATCACCCACGAACAACTGGATGAGCAATGTCCGGAGTGCCAAAGCCCACTGTCCATCCGGTTGGGCCGCAATGGCCGCTTTGTGGGTTGCACCAATTACCCCGCCTGCAAATATGCCCGCAACCTCAATGAAGACGCCCAGGCGGCTGAACCGGTGGTGGTGGAAGGACGCAACTGTCCGCAGTGTGCTTCGCCCCTGCTGCTGAAAAGCGGACGCTATGGCAAATTCCTCGGATGCAGCGGCTACCCTGACTGCAAGCACATCGAACCACTGGAAAAACCCCGCGACACCGGGGTGGAGTGTCCCGATTGCCACAAGGGCAACCTGACCCAGCGCAAATCCCGTTTTGGCAAGCTGTTTTATTCCTGTTCGACCTACCCGACCTGCAGCTATGCGGTCTGGAATCCACCCCTGGCCGAAGCCTGCCCGCATTGCCACTGGCCGGTCATGACCATCAAGGTCACCAAACGGCGTGGCACCGAGAAAGTCTGTCCCCGCAAGGAATGCGGTTTTACCACCCCGTATGAGGGGGCTCCCCTGACACCTACAGAGTAACCCGCCATGTCATTCGTGTCGCGCTTTCGCCTGGGCCTGATCACCCGTCATCTGCGTCAGGGCGGGCTGATTGCCTACCCGACCGAAGGCGTCTACGGTCTGGGGTGTGATCCCCGCAACGCCGAAGCGGTGAACCGTCTGCTGGCTCTCAAGGGACGGGCCGCAACCAAGGGATTGATCGTGATTGCGGCATCGTACCAGCAGATCGAACCCTGGCTGGCTCCCCTCAATGAAGCGATGCGTCAACCGATGCAGGCCACCTGGCCCGGACCCGTGACCTGGGTCGCACCCGCCGCTGATTGGGTACCGGCCTGGCTGCATGGGGGCAGACGCAGCCTGGCGGTTCGGGTATCGGCCCACCCGGTTGTGCAGGCTCTTTGCCTGGCTTTTGCCGGGCCACTGGTTTCCACCAGTGCCAACAAAAGCGGCAGGCCGCCGGCCCGTCGTCCAGGCCAGGTTCGCAAACTGTGCCGCACCTGTCCGGAACTGCTGCCAGTTCCAGGGCCACTGGGCGGCCTCAGCAAACCCACTCCCATCTACGATGCCCTGACCGGCCGCTCCCTGCGCTGATCCCATGCACGAGTTGTCCCTGGTCGAACGCCTGATCGACATGATGGAGCAAACCGCACGCGAGCAATCCTTCCAGCGTATCCGGGGCATACACCTTGAAGTGGGCAGTCTGGCCGGGGTCGAGGTCGACGCCCTGCGTTTCGCCCTTGATCTGGCCACCCCGGGCACCCTGGCTGAGGGAGCGGCCATCCACATCGAAACCCCGACCGGCACGGCCCGCTGCCAGGCTTGCGAGCGGGAGATCGAACGGATCAGCCTGCACGAACCCTGCCCCCACTGCGGCAGTCACCGCCTCAAAATTACCGGCGGGGATTGCCTGCTGTTGAAACACCTGGAGGTCGAATAATGTGTACTACCTGTGGTTGCGGTGAAACATCACCGGAGCCGGGCCGACTGCCGACCGGCCTCGCCCCCCTGACCGATACCGGCCCCCTGCGCCTGATCCGGATCGAACAAAACGTACTGGGACACAACGATGCCCTGGCCCGGCAAAACCGCGACTGGCTGGCCCGCAATGGCGTGCTGGCCCTCAATCTGGTGTCAAGTCCCGGCTCCGGTAAAACTTCGCTGCTGGAGCGCACCCTGACCGAACTGGGAGAGCAACTGGCGTTTACGGTCATAGAGGGGGATCAGCAAACGGCCCGCGATGCCGAGCGCATCCGGGCAACGGGTACCCGGGCAGTGCAGGTCAATACCGGCAAGGGCTGCCACCTGGATGCCCACCAGATCAGCCAGGCCTTGATCACGCTGGCACCGCCCGGTGGCTCGGTTTTGTTTATCGAGAATGTCGGCAATCTGGTTTGCCCGGCCCTGTTTGATCTGGGAGAAGCGGGCAAGGTCGTGATTCTCTCAGTCACCGAGGGCGAGGATAAGCCGGTCAAATATCCCGACATGTTCCGCCGGGCGGCATTGGTGATCCTCAACAAAATTGATCTGCTGCCCCATCTCGAATTTGACGTGGATGCCTGCCTGGGCCATTTGCGCCAGGTTAACCCGGATGTTCCGGTACTCGAACTGTCAGTGACCCGGGGAACCGGCCTGTCAGCCTGGTACGCCTGGTTGCAGGATCAGCGCGACCAGGCCGTCCGCAACCGCCCATAAAGGTGCCAAGCCCATGCAAACCCGCCTGACTCCCCGTCATCTTGATACCCCCGACGGTCAGATTGCCGATGCGATACTGCGCCGCTGCGTGCATTGCGGCCTGTGTACCGGGGTGTGTCCGACCTATCAACTGTTGGGCGATGAGCTGGAGGGACCCAGGGGACGGATTTATCTCATGAAGCAATGGTTTGAAGGTCAGGCCGTTACCGAAAAAACCCGGCTGCGGCTTGATCACTGCCTGACCTGCCGGGCTTGTGAGACAGCCTGTCCCTCCGAGGTGGAGTACGGCAAATTGCTGGATCTGGGGCGGGAGGCACTGGAACGGGAATCGCCACGTTCGTGGTTTGATGCCGGTCAGCGTGGCCTCATCCGGGCCATTCTGCCTTACCGTTCACGCTTTGCCGTACTGTTCAGGCTGGCACGCATACTGCGCCCGCTGTTGCCGCCGGTACTGCGTGGCAAAATTCCGGAGCCCGCCAAACCGGGTAACCGACCGGCCACCCGCCACGCCCGTACCGTATTGCTTGCCGAAGGCTGTGTGCAACCGGTGCTGAACCCCACCATCAATGCGGCCACGGCCCGGGTTCTTGACCGGCTTGGCATCACTGCCGTGCAGGTTGAGGGCGAAGGATGCTGCGGTGCCCTGAGCCACCACTTGGCCCAAACCGACGAAGCCCGGGGCTTCATGCGGCGCAACATTGATGCCTGGTGGCCCCATATTGAGGCCGGAGCCGAGGCCATTGTTTCCACTGCATCGGGGTGTGGGCTCATGATCCGCGAGTACGCCTGGGCTCTGCGTCACGATCCCGATTATGCGGCCCGGGCCGAACGGGTGTCTGGCCTGGTGCGCGACATAGGCGAACTGCTGGCTGACGAAGACCTGACCCCGGTTCAGCCGGTTCGCACCGGCCGGATTGCCTTTCACGCCCCCTGCACCCTCCAGCATGGCCAGAAACAGGGCGGGGTGGTGGAAACACTGTTGACCGGCCTGGGGTTTGAGTTGACGCCGGTCGCCGAGGCACACCTCTGTTGCGGCTCGGCCGGCACCTACTCCCTGCTGCAGGCGGCCATATCGAACCGGCTGCTGACCGACAAGCTGGCAGCCCTTACCGCGTCAGCACCGGAGCGAATCGCCACCGCCAACATCGGCTGCCTCACCCACCTCCAGTCTGCCAGCCCGGTACCGGTGTGCCATTGGATTGAGCTGCTGGACACCCCGGCGGCATGAACATTCCGCTTTATTATTCGTGGCGCAATGTCTGGGCACGCAAGGTCACCACACTGTTGACGGCACTGGGCATGGCCCTGGTGGTGTTTGTGTTTGCCAGCGTACTGATGCTGTCAGAGGGACTGCGGCAAACCCTGGTGGCTACCGGCAGTCCTGACAACGTGATGGTGATACGGCAGGGTTCTGAAACCGAGGTGCAAAGCAACATCGACCGGGCCGAAGCGGCCCTGATCGAGAGCCTGCCGGAAATTCCCTACGCGGGTACCGGCCAGAAGCAGGTGTCGAGTGAGGCACTGGTACTGATGGTGCTGGATAAACGGCAGGATCACAAGCGGTCCAACGTCATCATACGGGGATTGTCAGACGCCGGTATTGCCCTGCGCCCCCAGGCCCGACTGATGGCCGGTCGCTGGTTTCGGGCCGGGGCATCGGAAATCGTGGCCGGCATTCGGGTGGCGGAGGGTTTCGCCGGTGCCGGGATTGGCGAGAGTCTGCATTTTGGCCTGCGTGACTGGCAGGTGGTCGGGGTGTTCGATGCCGGCAGTACCGGCTTCAGTTCTGAAATCTGGAGCGACGTTGAACAACTGATGCAGGCCTTTCGTCGCAACACCTACTCCGCCGTGTTGTTCAGATTGCCGGGTGAATCGGCCTTTGAGGCCATGAAACAGCGACTGGAGGGCGATCCCCGCATCAGCGTGGAAGCACAGCGCGAAACCCGCTTCTATGCCGAACAATCCGAACAGCTCGCCACGTTTCTTGCCATTCTGGGGGTGGTACTCAGCAGCGTTTTCTCGCTGGGGGCCATGATCGGAGCCCTTATCACCCTCTACGGAGCGGTGGCCAGTCGCACCCGTGAAATCGGCACCCTGCGTGCCCTGGGCTTTGAACCCCGCAGCATCCTGACGGCCTTTCTGCTGGAATCGCTGCTGGTGGGAATGGCCGGGGGCGTTATTGGCCTCGGGTTTGCTGCCGGTCTGCAATTCATCACCATCTCCACCATGAACTGGCAGTCCTTCTCTGAATTGGCCTTTTCCTTCGTCCTGACGCCCCGAATTGCCCTGCAGGCCTTGCTGATCGCCGTATTGATGGGGCTACTGGGCGGTTTGCTGCCTGCCCTCAAGGCTGCCCGCATGAATGTCATTGAAGCCCTGCGCTCGGCCTGAGTGGCGACATCGCCGTTGCCTTCCTCAGATGAACCAGTAACAACGACACTGCCGCCGGGGTCATGCCTGGAATGCGGGCCGCCTGGCCTACGGTTTGCGGGCGTTGTCGTTGCAGTTTTTCCCGTACTTCGCTGGATAGACCGCTGACGTTTTGATAGTCCAGATTGTCCGGCAGACGCCAGCCTTCATGGCGGTGCTGACGTTCAATCTCCTGCTGTTGACGATCAATGTAGCCCGCATACTTGGCCTGTATTTCCAGTTGCTGCAAAACCGCGCTGCATGTTTCCGACGCCAGGGTTTCAGAGCAGCCGGTCAGCATGTCAATATGAAT
>CAIVXW010000206.1 GCA_903910005.1 uncultured Methylococcaceae bacterium | reverse complement strand
GGCCTTAAAACTGGTCAGCTTCAACAGGCGTATCCGTTTGGCCAGCCTGCAGTAAAACATGTCAAATTTGTCATCCGGTACCCGGATACCCGAATGCTCGAAAGACAAGGTACGCAAATGGTTGAAATCATCCCAGGTAAATTCAAATTCACGCATGGTTTCCGCTATCCCCCAAGACTCTGGCTATCATTCAACATCAGACAATCCACGACAGTTGCGGTTCGAAGGCAGCCACTTGCAATCTGACTGAAACCCGCTCCGGTTCACTGGATCAAGCCGAAAATCCGGCTTAGACCCAGTAATCGGCTGGCGGCCAGAAACTCCGGCGAAGGCTCATGCAGGGCTATGGTTTTGGTTACTTGTTCGGCTGAAATAAAGGTAATTGCCAGCAGTTGCATGCTGGCTGTATCAATCGATTCAACCTGTGAAGCATCCACGCTCACCGGTCCCAGTCGGGTAAAATGATGCCGGATTTCTTCATGGAGCAACTTGACCGTTTCAATGGTTTGTACGGCGGGAAGGCGAATAGCCTCGTCGTAGAATTCAGATGTCATGCAGAACCTGCGTTGCGTTTGATGAACAGGATAAATCCGCTGAACCCAGCAGACGATCCGTGTCCAGCAGCATGACCATCTGTTCTCCGGGTACCACTCCCAGGATATACCCGACGTGAATGTGAGTACCCAGCCTGGGCAGGGGTTTAATCCGGGCATCGTCGACATCCATGACATCAGAGACGGTATCCACCACAATACCGACACTCATCAAGCCGTTCGGCGCGGTCACGGTGAGTATAATCACCACGGTAGTCGGCCCGTACCCGGCAGGTTCCAGACCAAAGCGCAGGCGTAAATCCACGACAGGTAATATGGTTCCCCGCAAATCAATCACCCCCCTGATGAAATCCGGGGTATCCGGAATCTCCCGTACCGGTTGCCAGCCCCGGATTTCCTGAACCTTTAGAATGTCCACCCCGTAGTACTCACCGGCCAGTTCAAAGCTGAGATACTGACCCCGTGCAGCACTGACCTGGCCCTCGTTTGGGCTGGATGATTCCGGCACTTAGAAGTCCTCCCACTCGTCGTCATCACCGGTTGCGGATGGCTGGGATGACAGTCGGGTGCTGGCAGGCGGCGGGGTCTGTCTGGGGCGACTGGCGGCTTTGTGTTGTGACAGCCTTTCGCCGGAATCGCTGCTGCGGCCATCAATCTGGCTATCATGGGTTTTGAAAAAGGACAACAGCCTGACCATGTTGTTGGCCTGTTCACACATCGAGACGCTGGCGGCTGAGGCTTCTTCGGAGAGAGCTGCATTTTGCTGGGTAATTTCGTCCATCTGGGCAACCGCCTGGTTGACCTGCTGAATGCCATCCGCCTGATCCTTGCTGGCAGAGGCAATCTGGGAGACCAGGTTGCCCACCTTGACCACGCCCTCCACGATCTGGTTGAGCATGACGCCGGATTCGGTCACCAGGGTAGAACCACCGCTCACTTTTTCCAGGCTGTTCTGAATCAATTCGCGGCTCTCTTTGGCGGCCTTGGCACTGCGCTGGGCCAGATTGCGGACTTCGGTTGCCACCACGGCAAAGCCCCGTCCCTGTTCACCGGCCCGGGCCGCTTCCACCGAGGCGTTGAGTGCCAGCAGATTGGTCTGGAAAGCAATTTCGTCGATGGTACTGATGATGTTGGCGATCTTGCTGCTGCTGGCACTGATTTCGCTCATCGCCGACACCGCCCGGGTGACGACATCGCCACCCTTTTCAGCAAGCTGACGGGCTGAAATGGAGACCTGATTGGCCTGCATGGAGTTGTCGGCGTTGTTTTTGACCGTGTTGGTGAGTTCTTCCATGCTGGACGCCGTTTGTTCCAGACTGGCTGCCTGCTGTTCGGCCCGATGGGAAAGGTTATTGTTGCCGGTGGCAATTTCCTGTGAGGCATTGTAGATGAAATCAG
>CAIVXW010000205.1 GCA_903910005.1 uncultured Methylococcaceae bacterium | reverse complement strand
CGGGATTGCGAATTCATTCGCACGCTGAGGCCGGCGGATGCGCGTTGCTTATCCGCCCGACGATCGGGATTGCGAATTCATTCGCACGCTAAGGGCGGGGTATTCCCCTCCAGAGGAGGGGAATTTTCGCCATTCGCCCTTTCCCCAGGTTTACGTTATTCATCTTAACCTCATCACATAAAAGGATCAGTCAGCATGTCTCGTCATAGTCGAGCGGCGAGTGCCGCATCTCCCGGCCTGTTGGGTCAATGGGCTTCCCCCAATGAACTGGTCGATGTCAGCCTGGCGGGTGACACGGCGTATCTGGCGGCCTGGGCCGGTGGGGTTCTGGCGGTCAATGTCAGCCAGCCCAGCCGCATTTCGCTGACCGGCAGTTACGATACTGCCGGGCTGACCCAGGCGGTGGCCGTAACCGCTAACCTGGCCTGGGTGGGCGACCACGCGGGTGGTCTGGCTGTGATCGATTTCAGCAATCCGGCTTCTCCGCTGCCGCTGGGGCGTTATGTCAGCCAGCATTTCGTGTCGGATGTGGTGGTTCGTGGCGACCGGGCCTACCTGGCCGAAGGGGCCGCCGGGCTGACTGTGCTGGATGCGTCCAATCCCAATCAGCCTGCCGTGCTGGGCCGTTATGACAGCACTGGTCAGACCGTGAAACTGGCGGTCAGCGACACGCTGGTGTATCTGGCAGAGGGTTCGGCGGGAGTGGCGATTCTTGATGTCGGCAATCCGGCCAATCCGGTACTCATCAGCCGTTACGATACCCCCGGCACCGCCCGGGCCATTGTCCTGCAGGACACGCTGGCGTATGTGGCCGATGGTGCCCAGGGGTTGCTGATTCTGGATGTGGGCAATCCCAACACACCGCAGCGCATCGGCCAGATCGACACGCCGGGCGACGCCACCGATGTCGCCGTGCGGAATGGCGTGGCGTATGTGGCCGATGGCAGTTCCGGGGTGCTGGTATACGATGTCAGCCAGCCGGGGCAACCGGTGGCACTGACCCGCTACGATACCCCCGGTGATGCCCAGGGCATTGCGGTACAGGGCAGTTCGGTATACGTGGCGGACGGCGACAACGGCCTGCTGGTGCTGAATGTTGTCCTCAATCATCTGCCCACCGGCACGCTGGCCATCGTCGGCAATGCCATCCAGAACCAGACGCTGAGTGTGAGCCAGACCCTCACCGATGCCGATGGCCTTGGCCCCTTGCGTTATCAATGGCTGGCCAACGGTGTCGCCATCCCCGGCGCGACCGGTACGGACTATCTCCTGACCCAGGTCGATGTCGGCAAAACCATCACGGTGACCACCCGCTACACCGACGGTCTGGATACGCCTGAAACCGTGACCAGCCTGCCGGTCGCGGCGATTGCCAATGTCAACGATGCCCCCGGCGGCGGCCTTCGCCTCAGCGGTAAACCGGAACCAGGCCAGACCCTCAGCCTCATCAATACCCTGACCGATGCCGATGGATTGGGCACCTTCAGTTATCAGTGGCTGGCCAATGGCACGCCCATTCAGGGGGCTACCGGTACGGCCTGGTATATCACCCGCAATGAAGCCGGTAAAAGCCTGAGCGTCACGGCCAGTTACACCGATGGCTATGGCAACCGCGAAAGCGTGACCAGCCCGGCCATTGCCGTCAGC
The DNA here is from genome assembly GCA_903910005.1 of uncultured Methylococcaceae bacterium. Taxonomy (GTDB): domain Bacteria; phylum Pseudomonadota; class Gammaproteobacteria; order Methylococcales; family Methylococcaceae; genus CAIVXW01. The sequence continues at coordinate 1,113 of CAIVXW010000205.1, read as the reverse complement.
GGTGGAGCCAACAACCCCGTCACCGGCACGTTACGCATACAGGGCACGCCGGGACTGAACCAGACGCTTCAAGTCGATGGTCAGGGTCTCGCCGATGCCGATGGCCTCGGCCCCTTGAGCTATCAATGGCTGGCCAACGGTGCCGCCATTCCGGGTGCGACCGGTGCCAGCTACACGCTGACTTCAACCGATGTCGGTGCCGCCATCCGCGTGACGGCCTACTACACTGACGGACGCGGCAACGCCGAAACCCTTACCAGTCAGGCGACCGCACCGGTTACCGCGCCGGTTGCCGTCCAGAACCGTCTGCCTACCGGCCAACTCAGCATTGTCGGCAAAACCCAGGTGGGTCAGGTGCTGGGCATCAAGCAAAATCTCAGGGATGCCGACGGCCTGGGCAGTTTCAGCTATGCCTGGAAAGCCGGTGATGTGCTGCTGGGTACCGGTAAAAGTTACAAACTGACCGCAGCAGAAGCCGGCAAAAGCCTCACCGTTACCCTGAGCTACACCGATGGACTCGGTACGCCGGAAAGCGTCACCAGTAAGGCGACGGCATTGGTCAAGGGCGGCACACCGCCTGCTGCCCTCATCAAGGGCACGGCGGGTAATGACAAATGGAACGGCACCGGCGGTGACGATCGGTATGACGGTCTGGCTGGCAATGACACGATTTCGGGTTCAACCGGCAATGACAGCCTGATCGGCAATATCGGCGATGATGTCGTAGATGGCGGGGTTGGCAACGACACCCTGACCGGCGATGCAGGCAACGATACGCTGTCGGGCGGAACCGGCCATGACAGCCTGGATGGGGGTATGGACGATGACAGTCTGGACGGCGGTGCCGGTAACGATACCCTGCAAGGCGGCTCCGGCATCGACACACTGACAGGCGGCGACGGTGACGATTACTACGTGGTTGATAATTTTCAGGATGTAGTCAGCGAGCAACCCGGCCCGCTGGCGGGTAGCGATACGGTGGAAAGTATCAGGGATTCTGTATTGGGGCCCAATCTGGAAAACCTGATTCTGAAGGGGCTGCAAAACCTGACCGGTACCGGCAATGACGACCAGAACCGCATCCTCGGCAACGACGGCAACAACCGGCTGGAT
>CAIVXW010000204.1 GCA_903910005.1 uncultured Methylococcaceae bacterium | reverse complement strand
GGGTTCCAATACCCCGGTCGGTGTAGGGCGGCCATACTGGCCGCCGACGGTCTTACCGCCGGTGCAGCAGGGTTCCAATACCCCGGTCGGTGTAGGGCGGCCATCCTGGCCGCCGACGGTCTTACCGCCGGTGCAGCAGGGTTCCAATACCCCGATCGGTGAAGAGTTCAAGCAATACGGCATGTTCTACCCGGCCATCAATGATGTGTACGCTGTTGACCCCGGCATTGAGCGGATCGGCTACACTTCTGACCTTGGGGATCATGCCGCCACTGATGGTGCCATCAGCGATCAGGGCCTCGATTTCTGCCAGGCTGAGGCCGGTCAGCAGTTGCCCTTCCTTGCCGAGAATGCCCGCCGTGTTGGTGAGCAGCATGAATTTTTCAGCCGAGAGGGTTTCGGCAATTTTGCCGGCCACCAAGTCGGCGTTGATGTTGTAGGAACGTCCGTCCTGTCCCACACCCACCGGGGCAATCACCGGAATGAAGCCGCCATTCATCAGGGTATGCAGGATTGCCGGATCAATGCTCTCCACTTCACCCACATGCCCCATGTCGACGTGATCGGGTTCCTCGCCGTCCGCCGATGGCCGCGATACCGTGATTTTGCGTGCCCGGATCAAATCACCATCCTTGCCGGTCAGGCCCACCGCCAGGCCGCCGGCCCGGTTGATGAGGTTAACGATATCCTTGTTGACCGAGCCGCTCAGTACCATTTCCACTACATCCATGGTTTCGGTATCGGTGACCCGCATCCCCTGCACGAAGGCCGTGGTCTTGCCGAGTCGCCCCAGCAGGTGATCAATCTGCGGGCCGCCGCCGTGTACCACGACCGGATTCATGCCAACCAGTTTGAGCAATACGATGTCGTGGGCAAAACTGGTTTTGAGCCGGTCTTCCGTCATGGCATTGCCGCCGTATTTGATAACCAGGGTCTTGCCCTGGAAACGCCGGATATAGGGCAGGGCCTCGGTCAGGACGTGGGCAATCCGGTTGGCGGATTCACGTTCGAGATTGGCTTGCTGTTTCATCAGTGACTCCCTTGTTATTGGTGTCCGGTGGAACCAAACCCACCGTCGGCCCGTTCGCTGCGGTCGAAATCGCTGACAATATCAAACTGTACCTGCACCACCGGAACGATGACCATCTGGGCCAGGCGATCACCGGGCTGAATTTCAAACGCGGTATCGCCCCGGTTCCAGCAAGACACCATGACTTCCCCCTGATAATCCGAATCGATCAGACCCACCAGATTGCCCAGTACGATACCGTGCTTGTGGCCCAGCCCGGAACGGGGCAACAACAGGGCGGCCAGCCCCGGATCGGCGATGTGGAGGGCAAAACCGGTGGGAATCAGTCGGGTCTCGCCCGGTTGAATCCGGAGTGCGTCGTGTAGACACGCCCTCAGATCCAGACCGGCCGCTCCCGCAGTGGTGTATTCCGGCAGGGGAAATTCCCGTCCCAGCCGTTCGTCAAGAATTTTCAGGCGAATGTTTGCCATGGTAGTGCTCCGCAATAAGGGTAATGAGTTGTTCAGCCAGACGCTCCTTGCCCGTCAGGGGCAGTACGGTATCGCCACCGGGCCAGCAGACATAGAGGGCGTTGTCGTCAGACCCGAAACCGCCTTCCGCCTGACCGACCCGATTACCTGCCACCATATCCAGCCCCTTGGCTTCCAGTTTGCCCCGGGAACAGGATTCCAGATCATCGGTTTCTGCCGCAAACCCCACCGTAAACGGACGCTGTTCCAGCGCGGCAACCGTGGCCAGCACGTCCGTCGTCCGCTGTAGTGTGAGGGTGAGTTCGGCTGCGGTTTTCTTGATTTTGCCGGTTGCTACCGTGACCGGGGTGTAATCGGCCACCGCAGCCGCGCCGATGTAAATGTGATGATTTGCCGCCTCCGCCAGCACGGCGGCAGAGAGTTCAGCGGCGGTTTCGATCATGATCCGGCGGACACCGGTCGGCACCGCCAGGGCGGTCGGGCCACTCACCAGGGTAACGTTGGCACCCGCCTGCACCGCCGCCCGGGCCAGGGCGTAGCCCATTTTGCCGGAACTGCGGTTGCTGATGAATCGTACCGGGTCGATGGGTTCGCAGGTCGGCCCGGCACTGATGAGTACCGCCACCCCGCCCAGGCACTGCCGGGCGGATTCCTCAAGGGCACGCACGATGTCAGCCGGCTCCAGCATTCGACCCGGCCCGGTGTCGCCGCAGGCTTGCGCTCCGGTGGCCGGCCCGAGCAGGCGAACCCCGCGACTGGCCAGCACCGCCACGTTGTCGCAGGTGGCCGGATTGCGCCACATGGCCTGATTCATGGCCGGTACCGCAACGATGGGTACCTCCGCCGCCAGGCATATACCGGACAACAGATCGTCGGCCAGCCCGGCCCGGAGCCTGGCCAGAAAGTGAGCCGTGGCCGGCGCGATCAGGATCAGGTCATGCTGGCGGGCCAGTTCGATATGACTCATGGCCGATTCGCCGACCGGGTCGAGCAATGCCACCCGCACCGCCTGTCCCGACAGGGCCTGAAAGGTTAACGGGGTCACGAAGGCCGTTGCCTCTGCGGTCATGACCACCTGCACCCGGCAACCGGCCCGCACCAGCAACCGGGTCAATTCACAGCTTTTGTAGGCAGCAATACCGCCGGTTACGCCCAGCAGCAAACTGCATTCACTCAAGGGTTTCACGTGTCGTTGCATCCGTTTTATCACAAATGGTTATAGCCAATCCGGCCAATACGGTCTATGCTTGCCCGCTTCATACCGGGTATCCCGACGGAGATTGCACCATGTTACGAATTACTGACTGGCCTGCCGATGAGCGGCCCCGCGAAAAACTGCTGCTGCGCGGGGCAGAGTATCTGTCCGACGCCGAATTGCTGGCCATTTTTCTGCGTACCGGGGTGGTCGGCAAGACGGCCGTTGATCTGGCCCGCGACCTTTTGCTCCAATTCGGCTCGCTCCGTGGCCTCATGACCAGTGACCTGGCCCGCTTCAGTCGGGCACGCGGTCTCGGGGTTGCCAAGTATGCCCAATTGCAGGCAACCCTGGAAATGTCGCGGCGTTTTTTTCTGGAGGAACTCAAACGCAACGACGCCCTCACCAGCCCGGATCTGACCCGGCGTTTTCTGTCGGCCCAACTGCGTGATTATCAGCACGAGGTGTTTGGTTGCCTGTTCATGGACAACCAGCACCGGGTTTTGTGTTTTGAGGAGTTGTTCCGGGGCACCATTGACGGTGCCAGCGTCTATCCACGCGAGGTGGTCAAACAGGCACTGGCCCTGAATGCCGCCGCCGTGATTTTTGCCCACAATCACCCGTCCGGTATTACCGAACCGAGCGAGGCCGACAAACACATCACCCAAAAACTCAAGATGGCGCTGTCCCTGGTGGATATCCGGGTGCTGGATCATTTTATCGTCGGCGACGGTCGGGGTTATTCCTTTGCCGAACACGGACTGCTGTAGTTCAGCGGGGTTTGTCGAAGGCCAGCACCTGGCGTATCAACAACCCCCAGGCCACGATAAAGGCAGTGCCACCTGCCGGGGTAATCATCCCGAGAGCGGTGATGCCGGTCAGGGCCAGGGCGTACAGGCTGCCGGAAAACAGCAGGATACCGGCCTGCATGATCCAGCCTGCCGTAACCAGATAACGTGCCGCGGGCATCTGGCCTGCCATGACCGCAATCAACCCCAACCCCAGGGCATGCCACATCTGGTATTCGACAGCGGTGTGGTAAATGCCCAGCCGGTAATCATCCAGGACTGTTTTCAGGGCGTGTGCCCCAAAGGCACCGGCCATGACGCCGGTCAGGGCATCCAGTGCTGCCAGCAACAACAGGGAACGGTGCGGCATGTCAGTGCCGTATCCGTGATTTCAGGAAGGGTACGATTTCTTCCAGCGGAATGACCGTGGCGTCGGTATCGCGGCGTCCCTTGTATTCGGCCTGGCCGGTTTCCAGCAGACGTTCGCTCAGTACGATGCGATGGGGAATGCCGATCAGTTCAAGGTCGGCAAACATTACCCCCGGGCGTACCTTGCGGTCATCGAACAGTACACTGAAGCCAGCCTGCTGCAACCGCTGGTAAACATGTTCGGCGGTTTCCTGCAGGCGAGCCGAGGTATGCAGATTGACCGGCGCAATGGCCACCACGAAAGGAGCCAGCGCGTCCGGCCAGATGATGCCACGCGGGTCATGGTTTTGTTCGATGGCGGCAGCCACCACCCGCGAGACGCCGATGCCGTAGCAGCCCATGGTGAGTACCTGGCTTTCTCCCTGCTCATTCAAAACGGTTGCCTGCATGGCCTGGCTGTATTTGGTGCCCAACTGAAAGATATGTCCCACCTCAATGCCCCGGGCAATCCGCAACTGTCCCTGGCCGTCCGGGCTGGGATCACCTTCCACCACCTGGCGCAGATCCGCCACCACCGAGGGCATCGCCACGTCGCGCTGCCAGTTGAAGTTGCGGTAATGAAAACCGTCGCGGTTGGCTCCACAGACAAAATTAACCAGGGCGGCGGCTGAACGATCGACAATCACCGGGATGTCAAGCCCGATGGGCCCGAGTGAACCGGGCATACAGCCGACCACGCCTTGAATTTGCTCCGCCGTGGCCAGTTCCAGCGGGGCCGCAACCGCCGCCAGTTTGGTCGCCTTGACCGGATTCAGTTCGTGATCGCCACGCAACAGCAAAGCCACCATACCGCCATCACGGCCCTTGACCATCAGGGTTTTCAGGCAACGGGACGGCTCCACCTGCAGAAAATGACTGACCTCCTCAATGCTGTGCTGTCCCGGTGTGGCGATCAACTGTTGTTCCAGCAGGGGTTCAGTGGGGGTGACAGCAGGGGCCAGTGCCTCGGCCATTTCCACGTTGGCGGCATAACTGCCTTGGTCGGAAAAAGCAATGGCATCCTCCCCGGAGGAGGCCAACACATGAAACTCGTGGGAGACACTGCCGCCAATGGCCCCGGTGTCGGCCAGCACCACCCGAAATTGCAGGCCGAGACGCTCGAAAATGGTGCTGTAGGCCGCATACATGCGCTGGTAGGTTTGTTCCAGTGATTCGGTATCGAGGTGAAAGGAATAGGCGTCCTTCATCAGAAACTCCCGTGCCCGCATCACGCCGAAACGCGGACGCACCTCATCGCGGAATTTGGTCTGAATCTGGTAATAATTGACCGGCAACTGACGGTAGCTCCTGATTTCGTTGCGTACCAGATCGGTGATGATTTCCTCGTGGGTGGGACCTAGACAGAAATCCCGCCGATGCCGATCCTTCAGGCGGCACAGTTCCGGGCCGAACTGCTCCCAACGACCTGACTCGTGCCAGAGTTCAGCCGGTTGCACCACCGGCATCGAGACTTCCAGGGCACCGGCATTGTCCATTTCCTCACGGACGATGGATTCGACCCGCCGGAGTACCCGCAATCCCAGCGGCAGCCAGGCGTACAGCCCGGCTGCCAGTTTGCGGATCAGACCGGCTCTCAGCATCAACTGGTGGCTGATGACCTCGGCATCGGCCGGGGTCTCTTTGAGGGTGTTCAGGGGGAATTGACTGGTACGCATAATCAGGTGTTGGGCGGGTTGGGGAAAAAGGGGAATAGTTTAACGTGAATTCGGGACTCGGTTTGCAGTTTTCGGTAACCTGCGGGCATCGCCTGGCGACAGCAGGCCTTTTCGCCCGAAAGGTTTGGCGACCGTCTGCTGACGGTTTGGGGGACAGGGGTCAGGTCACCACTCAGGCAGCCCTGGCATGGGTCGAAGCGTTACCGCACATTTTTCAGCCGCCTGAACATCGGCAGGCTTTGGTACATAAAACGCCGATTTCCCGGGCCAAACGCCCGGATCGACCCCGGATGGGGAGCCGTCATGCCTAACTCGACGGCCGTCAAAACGCGTCACCGGGTAACCCCCTGGCGGGAATACGACCATGCCCTGGTGGAGCGGGGAAGCCTGACCATCTGGTTTCAGAAGGAAACCGTCCTGTTGATTGATCCATTTCGTGCGGTTATCGGCAAACCGGTACCGGGATGATTTCTTCCGGTCGTACCATGTCTGAGCCTTTGGTTCCGGGCGGAATGTCGGTCAGCAGGCGGGCCAGGCCGCCGGTGTCACCTGCCAGTCGTCCCTGGTAAATAACGGCTGAACTCAAAAGGGCCGTTACGTAGTTGCGGGTTTCCAGATACGGGATGGTGCCAATCCAGATGTCAGCCGGCATGGGTTTTCCTGCCGGAAGCCAGCGGTCTACCTTGCCGAGGCCGGCGTTGTAGGCAGCGGCCACCAGGACAAAGTGCTGGTTGAAATGGGCCATCAGGTGCCTGAAGTATGCTGTCCCGTAACGGATATTGGTGTCAGGATCAAGCATGTCGCGGGCATCCCGTCCGGGTTCCTTCAACAGGGAGGCGATGTGCTGGACGGTGGTTGGCATGATCTGCATCAGGCCCAGGGCTCCTGCCCCGGAACGGGCCGCCGGTTCAAAGGCACTCTCGCGGCGGATCAGGCTGAACAGCAAGGCCGGGTCGACTCCCTGCATGTGGGCCTGACGGGTCACCGGTTCCTGGTAGCCCAGCGGGAAGCGCAGGCTGACATCATCGTAGGGCAGTGCCCGGGCAATGGTGACCATGGCCAGACGGTTCTCCCCCCATTGCCGGGCCAGATGGGCGGCAACGGCAATGTCTCGCGGCGGCAGGTTTTTGAGGGTGTGATTCCACTCACTGACCGCCTCCCCCTGACGATTGAGGGCGCGGAACTCCCGCACCCGCTGCAGGGCCGGTGTTGCGGCCAGTTTTTCCAGTTCGGCAGCAGATACTGACAGGGCATCCAGTTTGACGGTGTGGGCCTGTTGCAGGCGGGCCGCTGCGGCCAGTCCGTAAAAATCCCGTTCGCTGGCGGCCAGTTTGTACAACATGCGGGCAGTCAGCACATCACCGGTGGCTTCGCGGGCCCGGGCCTGCCAGTAACGCCATTCTGCCTCCTTGCGTTCATCAGCCTCCAGCCACTCAATCGCTTCGAGTACGCCCCACCAGTCCTGCTTGATAAGGGCACTGCGTACCTGCCAGGTTCGGGTTTGGGCATCGGCGACGGCCTGTGGCATCAGGGCCAGTTCGGCCTGGGCTTCGGAGTAGCGATCTGTTGCGAGGGCCAGGGCCAGATGGCGGTCGGTGCCCGCCGCCAAGTCAGGGTCGATGATGAAATCATTGCGGCGCAGGTTCCACACATTACGTGCCTCCAGCGGGCGTTCTGCCGCAAGCCGGTCGATGCCGTGGGCAAAGATGTTGCCGGCCGCACTGCCTCCCCGTTGCCAGAGTCCGCACCCGGTCGCCAGTCCGGGGTTGCCATCCACCGCCAGCCAGAAGTCAGCCACGTTCTGTTCCTGAGGCGGAACCCGGCTCCGCAGGTAATTGACCAGACCGGACTGCTTTTTGCGCAGGGCCAGGCCAAACCGTGTCCACAGCAAGCGGGGTTCATACGCCGGGGTGGTTTGCCACCAGGCAAACAGGCGATCACAAACCGATGGACGCGGATCGCCACTGCGCCACAGTTTCTCCGCACCGACCCGGGCGTCCGCCTCACGTCCAATCCGGTGCAGTACCCAGTAATAATCACACTGAAGGTGTACGTCGTCGGTTGGTGGGTAGCGGTTGAGAAATTCCCGAAAATCGCCCTTCATGATGAGGTAGTCCAGCCACTTTCGGCGCAGGGGCAGGGCGTAACGGGTGTCGGCGTAGCGTTCGAGAAAAGCCGGGATTTCCGAACCGTCTACCCGGTCATCCGTCAGGATTTTGGCCCACAGGAAGGGATGGAGCGGATAATCGGTAATCTGGGCGGCCAGACGGCGGGCCTCCTCCGACTGGCCCTGCCCCAGGGCTTTTTCAGCCTGGAGTAACAGATTACGTTGTTGCTGCACATCGGCGCATGGCGCGGGCGGGGCCACCAGAACCAGCAACAGGGCACCAAGACGCGGTATTAACAGGGCAGGTCTTCGATTAATCGCTGCACCATCAGCGGGAATTAACCATTTTTGACGGCTCATGCATGTTTTCAGTGGTTAGGGTTGGGGTTACTCCTGTCTGCCTCCAGTACCGGGCACATGGAATGCGTCTCGAAAAGGTGAACTTTACAAACTGACCATCCCGATCAGTCGGGCCAGAATTCTGAATCGATAATATTGGCCAGATCCCAAAGGCATTTTTCTGGGAATTTGTCGTAGCTGATGCCCGTTTCCCTGGATGCGGCCATCAGGGCATCTTGCCAGGCATCAGCCCACCAGTCTGGATCTTCAAGGCTCGCATTCAGGCTGGGCGTCTTCTTCAGCCGTCTGGCTATTCCTTGACGCTGGTCGATGATCGTCCTGCGCCAACTGTTTCCCCTATGACTGGGCTGGAACTCCCATTTCAACAGGTGCGCCAACAATAGTGCCATGCGGTTTTCCAATTCGCGTTGCTCGCTCTTGCCCACGTCTTCGATCTCCTCCGCGATGTGTTCAATGTCCAACTGGGAGAACAGCCCAGCCCGCAGAAGCCTTGCCTGCTCGTTCGCCCAGGCGATGATGTCGCCGTCATAGGTACTGGTCGTGGTTGCCATGAGTTATCCCCAACTGCTGTGGATTGATGGTTGCAAAACAGGCCACATCCCGCGCCATTCCTGGCTTCACGGGAATTAGCTAAATTATGGCCATCACCGCCCTGGGTAGACGGCGGTGATCTGCTCTCGGGCGTGGCCCATTTCGGTCTTCCTGTCCTCGACCCTGTTCCTGAAAACGCCCCGGCGAATCATGGCCCTGTGTCTGCTGGTGTATGCGGCAGTCCAATGGCGGGTACGTCAGGTCTTGCAGCACAGCCAGCAAACCTGTCCCGACCGGAGAGGCAAACCCAACCCGCGCCCCCACTGCCCGGCGACCGCTATGTCGCTTTATATGCCAATTCTGAGGGATGCGGAATGGCGGGTAAGGCAGACTCCTTTCTACTTCTTCCCTCGCCATTCGCCATTCGCCATTCGCCATTCGCCACTCGCCATTCGCCATTCGCCATTCGCCACTCGCCACTCGCCACTCGCCACTCGCCCCGAGTTGGCGTTTAATACCAAAAAGCCCCGATTCGGTGTTACACGAAACGGGGCTGTGCGATTCAGGCGGTGTGTCGATCAGACCGGGATCGGGCCACGGAAAATAACCATTGAGGCACCTTGTGACTGTTTGAAATTGTCATAGCCAACCAGGCGTACGTGGTTGTGCGGGTGTGCCTTGTGGCAGGCCTCGGCCTCGGCCAGGATTGTTTCGACGTCGGTTTCACCGAACATGGGTAGTTTCCACATGTACCAGTAATGGTCGAAGGCGTTTTCCGGTTCGGTGTGTTCGATGGCCGGGTTCCAGCCCTTTTTGACAATGTATTCGACCTGGCGTCTGATCTGGTCGGAGGTCATGGCCGGAAGGTAGGAGAAGGTCTCAAACTTCCGCGCCGAAGGGTCGGACAGGCTGGATTTGTAATCTTGCATTTCGCTCATGTTATGGGATTCCTCTGATTGGCAATGCGTGGGGACGGCTGTTATTTGTGGGCAACGTCGAGTTTATCCACCGTGTCGAACTCAAACTTGATTTCCTTCCATGTTTCAAGTGCTGCCTTGAGTTCAGGGCTGTGCCTGGCCGCTTCCAGCAGGACTTCCTTGCCTTCCTTTTCAATCTGACGTCCCAGATTGCGGGCTTCCACGCAGGCTTCCAGGGCGACACGGTTGGCCGCAGCACCGGCGGCATTGCCCCAGGGGTGACCCAGGGTACCGCCGCCGAACTGAAGTACGGCGTCGTCACCAAAAATGTTGACCAGGGCCGGCATGTGCCAGACGTGGATACCGCCAGAGGCGACGGCAAAGGCACCCGGCATGGAACCCCAGTCCTGATCGAAGAAGATGCCACGGGAGCGGTCTTCCTTGATGTAGCGTTCACGCAGCAGGTCGATCCAGCCCAGGGTAGAGGCGCGGTCGCCTTCCAGTTTGCCGACTACGGTACCGGTGTGCAGGTGGTCGCCGCCAGAGAGACGCAGTATCTTGGTCAGTACCCGGAAGTGAATGCCGTGGTTGGGATTGCGGTCAATCACGGCGTGCATGGCGCGATGGATGTGCAGCAGCAGACCATTGTCACGACACCAGTTGGCCAGCCCGGTGTTGGCACAGAAGCCGCCGGTGATGTAGTCGTGCATGATGATGGGGGCGCCGATTTCCTTGGCGTATTCGGCCCGTTTATACATTTCTTCCGGGGTGGGGGCGGTGACGTTGAGGTAGTGGCCCTTGCGTTCGCCGGTTTCGTTTTCCGCCTTGATGATGGCGTCCATCACAAAGTCAAAACGCTGCTTCCAGCGCATGAACGGCTGGCTGTTGACGTTTTCGTCATCCTTGGTGAAATCCAGACCGCCGCGCAGGCATTCGTAAACCGCACGGCCATAATTTTTGGCCGACAGCCCCAGTTTGGGCTTGATGGTGCAGCCCAGCAGCGGGCGACCGTATTTGTTCATGATGTCACGTTCAACCTGGATGCCGTGCGGCGGGCCGCCACAGGTTTTGACATAGGCAATCGGAAAACGCACGTCTTCGAGACGCAGGCCGCGTACCGCCTTGAAGCCGAATACGTTGCCGACGAGTGAGGTAAATACGTTGACCACCGACCCTTCTTCAAACAGGTCAATCGGGTAGGCAATAAAGGCATAAAACTGTTCGTCACTGCCCGGGACATCCTCAATGGAGTAGGCACGTCCCTTGTAGTAATCGAGATCAGTCAGAAGATCAGTCCAGACCGTCGTCCAGGTGCCGGTGGAAGATTCAGCCGCTACGGCCGCCGCCGCCTCTTCGCGCGGTACGCCCGCTTGTGGGGTAATTTTGAACACCGCCAGAATGTCGGTGTCCTTGGGGGTGTAGTTGGGATCCCAGTAGGTTTCGCGGTATTCCTTCACGCCCGCGTTGTATGTTTTGACTGCCATGCGTTTCTCCTCCCACAAGACGTGGATCGATTGTATGATTTAATTGTAGGGTTCCGGTCACGGTGCGGTTTGCATCGTTTCGGTTAACAACTATAGTTCGTTTGGTTCATAAACGGAACTAAATTGTCATGATAAGCACAATAAGGCCCGCCTTATTGGAGTGGCCCTGATCGCGGCCTTTGCAGTCCTGCCGACACATCAGGCCTGCGACCGGTATTTGGCCCGTAATGCGGTCTGCAGCAGGTGCTGGAGGGGTGCGTCAGCCGGTGCCAGTTTAAGGGCTTTTTCATAGACTTCAATCGCCTGTGACCAGTTTTTCACCAGACCGTAGCTTTTGCCCAGTTCAGTCAGGCATTCCACACTGTCGGGCTGTTCGCGCAGGCCTGTCTTGAGGGCCGTGATGGCTTCGTAGTGATTGCCTTCGGCGTTGTGCATCTGACTGGCCAGCAGGTGAAAGCGACTGGCCAGCGGGTATTTTTTCAATCCGGCTTCCACCCAGGGACGCGCCAGCAAGCCGGCTTTTTCATCAAGCAACACGGCGCAGGTATCGGCGTGTTCATCCAGGCCGATCGTCAGGTTGGCAAACAGTCGCTCCACCAGTTGACTGGCGGCATCGGTTTCGCCCAGACGCAGATGACAGCGCAGCAGTTTGAGCCAGATTGACAGTTCAAACGGATCCAGCAACAACGCGCTTTTGTACAGTGCCAGCGACTGTCTGAGCCAGTGTTCCGGAGGGTGTTCCCTGAGGTAATCCCGGTCAACTGTCGTGGCGACAGCCGGTTTTTCCGCAGGCTGGAGGTCATCCCGGTATAAATCGGCCAGTCGCAGCATCAGGTCGGAATCCTTGATTCGTCCCAGCAGGGTTTCAAGCAGGATTTTGACGGTGGTATGCCGACCTCTCTGGCTTAGATGATCCACCGTCTTGAGATGAAGCGGGACATTGCCGTGTTGCAAACCGGCCAGATGGACATGAATCCTGTCCACATTGTCGTCCATGTTGAGCAAGGCGTAGCGCGTGACCAGTTCTTCCAGTACCTGTGACACCCGGTCACGGAAGGCACTGTAAGGCGGGTAGTTGGCAGATAACTCGTCGAGATAGGTCAAAATTTCGTCCAGGGAGCCTGCCTTGGCCATCACCGGAATCAGTTGCGAGAGTATATCAACCGAAAAGGGGTTGAGTTTGAGGGCGGTCCGGTAATGCTTGATGGCCTGTTCCTGGGCACCCAGTGCGGTAAAATGGCCGCCCAGCATGGCATAAATCAGCGCGAGCAGGCGGGTTTGCTCTACTACGTCGGTTAGTTGTTTGGCGGCCTTCATGGCCTGTTTGAGGTAATCAACCGCCGCAGTGTTTTGCCTTTTCTGCAACGATACCGCTGCCATACCCATGAGGGCTTCCACCCGGGACGGATTGTATTTGAGGATGCCCTGATATTCCATTTCGGCTTGCTCCCATTGCCCCGCCTGTCGGTAGTCCAGGGCAGTTTGCAGGGTAGTTCGGGTGGTGTCATCAGGATCACTCCACAAAAAACCCTTGAGCGAATCCTGCATGCTCTTGCGGCTCAACGGCATGACCAGCACCCGATCCACCGCCCTCGACATGATCCGCAGGACGTTTTTCGCCGAGCCATCGGCAGTTATGGCCAATACGGGAATGCCGGACAGGGTATCCAGCCCCTTGAGTTCATCAATGAATTGTTCCATGGCTTCCATGTTGCCCAGATAACAGGCCAGGATCACGTCATAGTGTCGGGTCAGCAGCAGATTGATGGCGTCCTGCGGTTTGTCCGCCAGTGTATGATTTTTGATGCCGCAAGCCCGCAGGTTGTCGAGAAAGGCACCCCGGTTCTGCTTTTCCGGGTAAAACAGGAATACGGCGGCTGTTTCCAGCGCGGTGGTGGCACTCGGGGAAACGTTGGCGTCATGGGGGGGCATGGTGATTTCGATGGTGGTGGGGGAATGTTGGGTTACGGGGTACCGAAACAAGGCCGTCAACGGGAATGCAGTATCCGCTCAAACACATCAGTCGTGTCTTTTTTGACATGAATTTCGATGCGCCGATTGCGGGGACCGTCCTCCGAGTTGACATTGTAGCGTGGTCGGTAGAAGGCGGCAGCCGATGCCTGCACCCGGGCCGGATTCAGCAAGCCCTGTTCCTCGGTATAGAATTTGACGACATTGATGGCACGCTGCGCGGATAACTCCCAGTTGGAGGGATAGTGTCGGGTGCTGATCGGTTGGTTGTCGGTGTGGCCTTCAACTACCACCGGATTATGCAGTGGGGCCAGTAACAGGCCAATCTCATGCAGGGACGGCTTGAATGCCTCCCGGATGTCCGCACTGCCCTCCTCGAACAGGATGCCTGACTGAAAGATAATCACCAGTCCTTCGGCATCCATCTGCAGATTAACCGTATCCTTCAAACCCTGTTGGGTGATGACCCCTTGGAGGGTACTGCGTAATCGCTCGATGTTGGTCTGTTCGTTCTTCAATTTTACCCGCAGATGGCTCAATAAATTGCCCGGGACATCACCGGTCGGGTTGTTCCGTTCAGGCAGCGACGGATTGGCCCGTCCACCCAGAGCCTGGCTGATGGCCTGCATGGCCTGATCGAACTTGTGCCGATCCATCGTCGACATGGCGGTCAGCAGGATGAAAAATGCCAGCAACTGGGTCATCACATCGCTGAACGACATCAGCCAGCCGCTTTCGTCGTCGCTTTCTTCCATTTGTGGGCGAGGGTTGGTATACAGGTTGTCCCACTCACTCAATGCGCCGGGGTCGGCACTGAGCCCACCCGCCAAAGCGGCTCCGTCCGCAACCGGCGTTCCGGTTGGATTGAGCCTGTCGAGCAGGGGAATGGTGGCACCGCACTGGATGCAGGTGACGTCCCGGATGTGGGCAGGCAGTTTGTTGACCCTGACGAACGACACGGTACCACAGGCATGACAGAGCAGTTTTTTCTTCTGGTTTTTTATATCATCTGCCGTCGTGGACATGGGAGAGCATCAGGTTAAGGCACCGGGTTGCCGGAATTGGCAAGCATCATACGCACAAATGAGGATTCACAAAAGACACCCGCAAACGCTCTGTCCAGCATATTCGAGCGTCAGTTCGGGTTACGGACAGGGTCAATGGTAAAGGGTGAATGGCAGGCGGTGAATAGCGAGTGGTATCCCGGGAGCGCGGCCATCCTGACGGCCCGGTGAGTCAGTGGCGAGTGAGTTGCCGCAGCCGACCAGCAATCCATGCCTCCCATTCGCCATTCGCACCTGCCCCGGGCCTTATCCCGAATTCACGTATTTTCCAAAACAACCCAGGATAGCAGCAACGTTGAAGGTTGCGGGAACAGGGTGACGCAACACGTCACGGGCTATCCCCCCCTGCCTTGAAGGACAGGGTTTCCCGCGTAAATTTCGATGAAAAATCCAGCCATTTATCTGCCGGGCCAATCAGGCCTGGCCCTGTTGATCGCCCTGTCGTCGGCAGTTCAGGCCGATACCACCGTCAGGGATCAAGCCACGGAGGGTCGATCCAGCTTCCATGCCCTGGTCATTGGCCACGGTTGCGAGGAACCGCAACAGGCCAAAACCGCGCCAGTCACGGCGCAGAGCATGATTCTTCCCACCCTGAAGCCGGTCATAACCCGCAACGACACCGGCGAGTTACTGCAATGGACGGATGTGATTGAGGATGAGGCGGGTACCGGACTGGCCGGTCGGGTGGAACTGATACAGGATCGGAACATTTTCAAGGCGCAGTACCCGATTCGTGACGAAATCGGCAACACCCTCGGCTTTTACGCCACGGGAGGTACGTTGCAGGTCGATGCCCTGGGGATGGTGCCGTTCCGCTTTGCGGCGGTAAGCTTCGTACCGTCTTCCTGCGCCCGACGGTTGCTGATCAGGCTGGCGGTGGCCGAGGTCTGCAGCATGACCTTCCCGCCCCGACCGGGTACTGCCAACCTGTGGATTCCGGC
>CAIVXW010000203.1 GCA_903910005.1 uncultured Methylococcaceae bacterium | reverse complement strand
GCTGGCGACGAACTGGAGCAACAGGCACTCGCTGGCAACAATGTGACGGTGACCCGCAAACTGGATCACGAGCGCACCGTCATCTACCTGACCCCCATCATCATCAACCGCGACCATCTGGGAACCGACTGCCACGGCTGTCATGCCCTGCCGCCCGATACCGTGGCTGCAGCCATACGGGTGGAATACTCCCTGGCCGCGCTGGATTCACGCATCAGACGTGATCTTCTGACCAGCCTGGCCATCAACGCGGCCCTGTTCATCGCCAGCCTGCTGCTGTTATTGCCCCTGCTCAAGGCCATTGTCATCAGTCCGGTGCAGAAAATCACCCGCACCATGTTGCAGATCCAGCGCGATGCCGACCTGACACAGCGGCTGGACATCACCCGCCAGGATGAAATGGGTGCCCTGGCCGCTGCCATCAATCTGATGCTGGAGCGATTCCGCGACAGCCTGATGCAGTTGGCCAACACCGCCCGTCACCTGGCCACCTCCGCCACCCACATTGCCCGAACCTCCGATCGCACGGTTGAAGCCGCCACCCGCCAGTGCGGCGAGATCGACATGGCAACCCGATTTGTAGGCAACCTTGATGAAATCGCCCGCCAGGTAGGCCACAGTGCCGATGAAACGGCAGCGGCCTCGGTCAACGCCGACCGACAGGCAATGCAAAGCACCCAAATGACCCGCGACGCCATTGGCGGCATTTCCAGTCTGGTGCATGAGATCGGAGCCACCGCCTCTGCCATCGAGCAACTCAATGAGCGCAGCGTCAGCGTCAGCAGTGTGCTGGAAGTGATACGGGGAATCGCTGAACAAACCAACCTGCTGGCCCTGAATGCGGCCATTGAGGCCGCCCGGGCCGGTGATGCCGGACGCGGGTTTGCCGTGGTGGCGGATGAAGTACGCAAACTGGCCACACTCTCACACCAATCCACCCACAGCATTGAATCCCTGTTGACCCAATTCCAGATCGAGGCCCGTGATGCCGTCCGCTTGATGGAACAGGCCAGACAAAATGCCGAACGCTACAGCAACCAACTGGAACAGGCTGTCGATGGCCTGGACAGCATCAGCACCCGGGTCAGTGAAATACGCAACCTCAACAGCGGCATGGTCGAGGCCGTCACCCGCCAGAGCGACCTGACCCGCAATGTCAATAGCCGCATCCTGAACGTCAACGAAATCGCGCTACTCACCAGTTCGGAAGCCACCCAGACCCGTGGCGTCAGCGAGGAAATGGTCGCCCTGTCCCGGCAACTCAGCAACCTGGTGGCGGAATTCAAGCTGGATTAGCAGATTGGGGGGACGAAGGAGTACCAACCACCAACCCATACCCCCATTCTGCCTTATTCCCTGTTAACCGGGAGATCACTAAAGCAAGGAGAATGACGCCGGATTAAAGCACCAGATCCGCCACCGTCAGTTCCGGTTTGCCCAGGAGTTCAATCTCAAAATCAACACTCCCGTCCCCCTGGACATCACCCTGCAGCAGACCTTCTTCATAGCGTAACTGGCCAGGAACTCCGCTGAACGTGCCGGTGACGAGGCTGAACGTCTGGTCGCCGGGCGTGGCAATCGCCGCGTCCAGGGCCGAGAGATCAATCCGGTCACCCTGGGCTGAACTGAAATCGCTGATGACATCGCGGTTGAGGATGCCGGGTGAGCTTTCGCCGAATCCCGTCAGCACAAACTGATCCGCGCCGCTCCCACCGGTCAGGGTGTCGGCTCCACTGCCGCCCAGCAGGGTGTCGTTGCCGGATTCACCGTCCAGTCGATCATCTCCCAGCCGACCTTCGAGTCGGTCATTGCCACCGCCTCCGGCCAGTTCATCATTGCCTGAGGTTCCGAGCAGGGTATCGTTGCGTACGGTGCCTGGCTGCGAACCGCCATTACCGCTACCGGACTGGGACGCTGTCGCTCCCTGCATGAAGCGAATATCGCTGCCCGCCAGTTTGAACGCGCCGGTTTCATAGCGTCCCTGCAACCGAATGACCACGTCTGCTCCCGGATTTCCGTCGACACCGATATGGAGACTGGTGGTTGCATCGGTCTGGTTGTAGCCAAGTTCCACCTGGTTGTAAGCCGTGGCACTGCCGTTGCCATCCAGTACACTGCCCGCCAGGCTGGTGTTGAGTATACGGATTGTGTCACCGGCGGCGGCATCCTTGAGGGTATCGACGCCGTTACCGTAGCTGTAATAACGAAAAATGTCATTGCCACTGCCGCCGCTCAGTTCGTCGTTTCCGGCTCCGCCTTCCAGTATGTCATCACCGGCACCGGCCCGGATACGGTCGTCGCCGCCCAGGCCGTACAGCCGGTCATTACCGGAACCCGCCGTCAGTTCCAGTGATTCAAACCCGTAGTAGCGTATGGCATTCAGTCCGCCGGTATCCTGCAGACGCCACCAGCCATACCCCTGATCCAGGCGAATCAGGGCCGTGGTCGAGCTTGAAAAATCAACCACCAGCAGGTCGTTGCCATCTCCCCCGTTCGATTCGTGAATTCCGCCCCCCACCCGCACCGCATCATCACCGGTATGGGTGTTGATGACCTGATTGCCGGCCACTGCCGCCAGGTTAATGCTGTCCTTGCCTGCCCCGGTATTGAGCGTCACCGCCTCGATACTGCTCAGGCGGGTTCCGATACCCGTCAGCACTGCGTTGCCCTGGGCGTTCAGGGTGAGATTGAGCGAAGCCGTGGCAGTGGTGTAATCACCCAGCCAGCGATCCGCACCGCTGCCCCCCTCGATGACATCCTTGCCAGCACCACCGTTCAGAACGTCGTCCCCGCCGTTGCCAATCAGGGTATCCGCTGACGCCGCCCCGGTCAGGGCATCATCACCGCTGCCACCGGTCAGGTTGAACAACTCGTAGCCATAAAAGCGAACCGACGCACTGCCCTGGGCATCAGCGTAGCCATACCAGCCATAGCCCTGATCGGTGCGGGTGACCGGGCGGCTCAGGCTGGAATAATCGATGCTCAGGGTATCCGTGCCCTCGCCGCCGTTGGTTTCATCGATTCCCAGTCCCGGGAATACCGTATCGTTACCCGGGCCGGTATTGATGACATCCAGGGTGGCGTAGGTTCGATTGTTGATGACATCATCCCCTCCGCCGGTTGTGAGACGCAGCCCCTCCACTGCCGTGATGGCCAGCCTGGCAGCCTTGCCCTGCACCTGTTTCTGGCTGGCGGCTGCATCAAACATCACCGGTTTGATGGTGGCGGATAAATCGGCCTCCCAGTAGTCAATGCCGGCACCGCCGTCTACGGTCGCAAGACCGCTGCCGCTGTTGAGAATGTCCTGACCGGCCCCGCCCTTGAGCGTGTCGTTGCCGGTAAAACTTCGCAGCGAATCATCCCCCGGGCCACCTCTGAGATCAAAGTGTTCCACGCCGTAATAATCCAGTTGATCGGTCTGGCCTGCGGTAAAACGCGACCAACCGTAACCCTGATCGCTCCAGACAATGTTGCCGGGGGTGGCCGACCAGTCCATGATGAGGCGATCCGTGCCGTCCCCGGCATTGACCCAATCCTTGCCACGTCCGGTGCTGATGGTATCGTCTCCGGCCCGGCAGTCGATGCGGTCGTTATAAACCCCCTTGTTGCAGTAAAAACTGTCATCGCCCTTGTCAGTAATCGCGTCCAGTTGCTCGATGCCATTCAGCCGTGCCCGGGTACTGGTACCGGCTTTCTGTACGACCCCTTCAATACTCACACTGACATCCGCCATCAACGCGCTGTAGTCGAATGACCAGGTATCGGTTCCGGCTCCGCCGTTGAGGGTATCGGCCCCGCCATAGCCGGTGAGCCGGTCGTCTCCGCCACCCCCCGTCAGCGAATCGGCGTCCCCGCCCCCGTACAGCCAGTCATTGCCTGCACCGCCCTGAAGATTGAATCGCTCGACACCGTAATAGTCGCTGGTATTACCGCCCCCCTGATACCGCCACCAGCCGTAACCCAGATCAACCCGCACTACCGGTGACGTTAGTCTGGAGTAATCAAGCACCAGGGTATCGGTGCCATTACCGGCATCCAGCCGATCCACCCCCAGACCGGGCGACACGGTATCATTGCCCTCACCGGTACGGATATCATCGTTGCCGGACAGCAGGGCGGTATTGAGCAGGTCATTGCCCGGGCCGGTTGTGATGCTCAGGGCTTCAATCCCGCGAATACTGGCTCCGGTGGCCGATACCGTATAGCCTGCGTTGCCGACAGGCAGTATCACGCTGACATCGGTGCTGAGCGATGAATAATCAACCGACCAGGTATCGTTGCCGTCTCCTCCCTCCAGTATGTCGGCTCCCAGATAACCGGACAGGGTGTCGTTC
>CAIVXW010000202.1 GCA_903910005.1 uncultured Methylococcaceae bacterium | reverse complement strand
TGCTTGAGCAGGGCGGCGGTTTCGCTATCCATGCTGCGTTTGCCACGGGTCAGGGCGTTATTGACGGCCTGGTAGGATTCCTTGACAACCCGCTGTTTTTCCAGTTCGGCACTGAGTTCTGCATCAATGTCCTGGGTAAGTTGTTTCATGATGACCTTGGCAACTTCAGCCTTGCTGGTCTCAAAATAATGCAGTAAATCCTGTTCCAGCTCCTCAAAATAGTTTTTGATGCCCCGACGGGCGTAGCGGTTGATTTGTCGCTGTTGGCGACGGGTATAATCAAGCAGGCCGGTTCGGTAGCATTCAAGGGCGCGGTCTATTTCACTGCTGCGGGTAGTGGCGGTTGTCAGTAGTGGGCGGGTTTCTGCCAGACCGGCATAAATGTCGGTCAGGTGTTCAATTCCCAGGGCCAGCATGTCTTTTACCGTGCCATCAGTGCCCAGCAGGTTGAGTCGCCGGGCCACCTCCAGACCGAGATCGGCATTTTGCTGAATCAGTTGCACGATTTCCTCCGGGCTGTTTTGGCGTTCGCTTTCTTCCCGGGCCATGATGGTTCGGCCCAGTTCGTCTATCACTTCGCCGTATTCAAACAGAAAAACGTCGCACATACCTTTAAGACGGCTGAATAAATCCCGGCCACTGAGCCGGTCACGCAGCAGGATGAGGGTTTCTTCAGGCAGGGCATCAAAGGCACTGATGCTGTCCAGCAGGCGATAGAGGTGGGGTTTTATGATCTGATCATCCAGAACCCGTTGCAACTGTTCACGGAACGCATGCTGAATGTTGAGCTTCTCCTCAATTTTGTGAGGCAACCGGCTGATGACACTGTTGAGGTCAAGCCCCCGCAGCAATTCGTTTTTCAATACTTTGCGATCCAGATTGTCGATGGTTCGGGCAATCTGCTGGGCCAGGTGTTTTTGATCCTGATCCCGCCAGAAGGCCAGGTCAGGGAGGATTTCGGTTCGCAGTATCTTGATGTGTTCTTCCACCGTTAGCCGCAGTTCATGGATGACCGTATCCTGACGCCGGGAGAGTTCACTGGCCAGAAAGGTATTTCTCAGGCTGTCATCATTGATGTTTTTATAAGTTTCATACCAGGGTTCCAGTTTTTCCCTGAGACGCCGGGCCAGTTCCAGATATTCCGCCCGGGCCTCTTCCAGAAATTCGGTTTTGGCAGTCTGTCCCAGATACTCAAACAGGCCGGTTTTAAAGGCGTTGAAGCTTTTGGCTTCTTCCAGTGATTTAAGGGCAGTTTCGGCTTCGGCGGGACGCTCAGGGATTTTGCCCAGTGCCCTGCGAAGGGTATCGGCATGATCCCGGAGGGTCTGGCTCTGATCGAGGCGGCCTTCCTGGATCAGTTTCAGCAGAAGGTAATTAAGGGCAGAGACCCGGAATACCCGTTCCTTGGCAATATGAAAGCCGTAGTGGTCAATTTTCTGATTGAAATTGGCCAGTTCTTCCTTTTTCTGTTGGCCGCTGAGTACATCCCACTGGTTGATCGCCCAGAAGGCCCGCTGCAATACCCGTTTTCTCTGGCTGTGAATTTCAGCCAGCAGTTCTATTTCCTCTCCTTCCAGCAGATGAAATACCTTCATGGCGATGACGAAGGCCTTGGCATCATTTTCTACGTAGGATTTGGTTATCTTGCGGTGTCTGGGGTTGACCACGCCCAGTCCGGGTAAATCAACCAATACCACATTATCAGGAATATTAACCTGGGCCAGAAATACTTCAGCCCGATCAACAAATAATACGTCTTCATAATCTTCAGTTACGTAATGTGGTAACTGATTAATTTCAATTTCCCTGACCGATCCAGTCAGTTTATTCCAGCCGACAATGAGTATTTTTATTTCATCAAAAAACTTTTGTTTGCTGAAGGAACCCAACTGATTTTTATGCTGCTCAATATCCTTTTCAAGGCGTTGCAGCAAATCGACATGATTGAGGCTTTCATAGTCTTCCGACTGTTTACGCAACTCCTTGGCCAGTTCGCCGGTATACAGGTTTTTGAGTTCTTCACGGGCCGCTGGATCCAGATAATGAATAACCGCCCTGTTGGTGAGTCCCTTGCGAATCAGGGTGG
Organism: uncultured Methylococcaceae bacterium; assembly: GCA_903910005.1. Taxonomy (GTDB): domain Bacteria; phylum Pseudomonadota; class Gammaproteobacteria; order Methylococcales; family Methylococcaceae; genus CAIVXW01. Next base: position 611 of record CAIVXW010000202.1, on the reverse strand, counting down.
GGATGGCGGTAAAGGATTTGGTGGCCTGGGGCAGGATGTCATCGCCCAGTACGGCATTGATGATGGTGCTTTTGCCGGCGGAGAAGGCACCAAGAAAGGCTACCGGAAATTCAGGCGACTTGAGTCGTTCCAGCCAGGCTCGCTTGCGATTGACATAGTATTGAAAATCGTCGGTTGTTTCGATATGGGGGGCAGCGGCATCATACGCCTCGAACAGGCGGGTAAAGGCCTTGACATAACTGCTGTAATCCACCTCTTTCATGGTTTCCGGTTTCCTGTAAGTCTGATGAGTGATTGGGAATGATGGGTTAATCCCTGTCGCCTGCCCGGGCCAGTACGTCCAGCATGGCGGTATGGATGAAGCTGTTGCTGGCCACGATGCGACCGGAACCCAGCATGTCCTGACCGCCGTCGAAGTCACTAACCTGACCGCCCGCTTCACGCACCAGAATGATGCCTGCGGCAACGTCGTAGGTTTTGGTTTTGAGTTCCCAGTACCCGTCCCAGCGACCTGCAGCCAGATAACTCAGGTTGATGGCACACGAACCGATGCGGCGGGTGGCCTGGGCACTGCGCTGAAAGCCCAGAAAGTTGCCCAGGTTACTGTCGCT
>CAIVXW010000201.1 GCA_903910005.1 uncultured Methylococcaceae bacterium | reverse complement strand
TTCATGCCACGTTACCTCGTTGCCCTGTCCATAGGCCCGATTCAGGATTTCATTGCGGCAGCCCGCCGTACCCGTGACCTGTGGTTTGGCTCCTACCTGTTGTCTGAAGTCTCCAAGGCGGCGGCCCGCTCCCTGCGAGAGCAGGGGGCTAAGCTGATTTTCCCGGCATCCAGTGATCTGGCCGAACTGGCACCGGACAGCCCCCTCAATGTCGCCAACAAGATACTGGCGGAGTTGGAAACCGATGATCCCGCAGAGAGTCTGGCGCGTGCCCGCCAGGCTGCCCATACCCGCTGGAAAGACCTGGCCGGGCAATGTCTGCGGGAGGTTTCCCGCAAAGCCGACAAGTTCAAGACACAGATCCATATACGCAAAGACTTTTGGGACGATCAGGTTGACGATGTGCTGGAATCATTCGCCGCCTGGGTGCCCCTGGGACAATCCACGGATGATCTCAATACCGCCCGGCAACAGGTGGATCGTTTACTGGCGGCCCGCAAGAATACCCGTCACTTTCTGCCCACCCTGGCTAGTGAGCGGGGATATGGCGTACCCAAATCATCGCTGGACGGCAAACGCGAAACGGTACTGCAGGACGAAACAACCCTGCCGCGCTGGGTCAAGCGCAAACTGGGGCTGAATCCCGGTGAACAACTGGATTGTCCAGGGCTGGTCAAGCGGCTGGGTGGCGAGAATGACAAGGAAAACCGGCATTTCACCTCCATTGCCCGCATAGCCCTGGATCCGTGGCTGAGAACCATTGAACAACAGGGCGGCTACCTGCAAGCCCTGCATGACCCACTGGAAGGCCTGATCGGGGATGGGCTGGTCACCCGGGTCAAGGGTAACCAGGGCATTTATGCGGCCCTGCCGTTTGATGCACAACTGCTGTACGCATTCCGGCTGGACGCGCAGCGCGAAGCCCTCAAGGCGGAATCCCGCCAGTCAGCCGAATCCGCCCAGAATACGGCGGCGGTGCTGGAACGGCTGGATACCCTGCAACAGGCCGCCGCACCGTTCTGGAAACAGTACGGCCACCCCAGCCCCTACGTCGCGGTATTGCTGGCCGATGGCGATTACATGGGCAAGCTACTGGATTCGCTCACCGAGGCCGACAAACTGCGCGAGGTATCACAAGCCCTGGCCCAATTCGCCCAGGGCGTACCGGCGATTGTTCGCGATTACCGGGGGCACTGCATTTATTCGGGCGGCGATGATGTGCTGGCCCTGGTGCCGCTCGATCAGGCCATGGCCTGTGCTGCGGCCCTGAGTGAAGACTTCAACCGCAGAATGGCCGGTTACGCCGTCCAGAAACCCCACCCCAGCCTCAGCGTAGGCATTGGTATCGGCCATTTGCTGGAACCCATGGGACGATTGCTGGACCTGGCCCGCCAGGCTGAAAAGCACGCCAAGGGCGATGCCTTCGCTGAGGCTTCGCGCCGCAATGCCCTGGCCATCTTGCTGGATCCACGTTCGGGGGCACCGCTCAAAATGCGGGGCCGCTGGTCGGACGATCCGCCGCCGCACCGCCGCATGGAACGCTGGATTGCCGCTTTCCAGAGTGGCCAGTTGCCTGACAAGGCCCCGTACCATTTACGCGAACTGGCCCGCGAACTGAGCCATATCGACGATGAACGGCTGCTGCGGGGCGAGATGAAGCGGGTGCTGGAGCGCAAACGGGCCGATTCGGGCAGGCAGCCGCTGGAGGCTGACCTGATTCAGGCTTTGATGCAGGCCGTACCGCGCTGTGACAAAACCGGTTTGGATATTAACGCCCTGGTGGACGAACTGCTGATTGCCCGTCGCCTGAGCCAAACCCATTTCGATACCGGTAATTCCTGAGGACCCCCCATGACCAGTTACTTCATTGATCCCAAAGCTCCCCTGCTGTTTGGGGACGGTCGGCCTTTTGGTGCGACCGAATGCGCCGAAACCCTGCCTTTTCCGCTGCCCTCCACCGTCGCCGGGGCCATGCGTACCGCCTACGCTGAACAGCGGGGGATGGCCTTTGCCGGCAGCCGGGAGACTTTGCTGAGCCTGCCCATCGCCGGGCCGTTGCTGGCCTCGCGTTCGCTGGCCAACCCTCAGGGCGACCTCGAAGTCTATCTGCCCAAACCGGCAGACGCGGTGTATTTCAAGATACAGGATCAGCAGACAGAGGATCACAAGACACAGGATCAGAAGCCGCAAAATCCGTTGCTTGCCAGACGCCTGCGGCCCGGTGAGATAACGGTGGCGGGGGCAGGCACCGACCTGCCGCACAACCTGTTGCCGGTCTTCCTGAGTGGAGACAACGACAAAAGCAAACCCGGCAAGGGGCCGACCTGGTGGCGACTGCAACAGGCCGCGCAGTGGCTGGCTGATGACCGTCAGAACTCGCTGACCGCCGAAGACCCGAAAGACCTGGGCGTGGATGCCCTGCCGACCGAGCGGCGTACCCATGTCGCCCTGGATCCCGACACCCTCACCAACCGCGATGGCCAGTTGTTTCAGACCGCCGGGCTGGATTTTGGCCCGCGTCGCCAGTTTTGCGGTTGGCAATCCAGCACCTACGGTCTGCTGGTGGATACTGCGGGCAACGGTGCAAAAAAATTCCTCAGCACCTCACCACGTATGCGTACCGTCGGCGGTGAACGTCGCCCCGCCTGGATTGAACCCGCAGGCTCCGCCTGGCCCGGACTGCCGGAAGTCCTGTCCCAAGCCCTGGCCCAGGCCCAGGCCAAACCCGCGTCCACCGGGTTTGGCATTCGCCTGATGCTGGTGACACCGGCCCTGTTCGAGCGGGGCTGGCTTCCCGGCTGGCTGGATGAATCGCTGCAGGGATCTCCGCCCGGTCATGAACGGCTGAAACTCCGGTTGTGTGCGGCCAGCCTGGAACGCTGGCAACCGTTTTCCGGCTGGGATTTGCAGTCCCGCAACCGGCACAGTGCCGGGGCTGCCCGTGCCATTCGACGGATGGTACCAAGCGGCTCCCTGTACTGGTTCAAGGTTCTTGAGGGCGATGCGGACACCATCGCCAAACTGTGGTTATCACCGGTATCGGATCAGGAGCAGGATCGCCGTGATGGCTTTGGGCTTGCCGCTCCCGGCGTTTGGTCTACCTGTCCCTGATCTTGAAACACTCCCTGATTTACACGAGGAACCATCATGCACAGTCGTTTGTTTTTCCTGCACGCCTTAACCTCCCTGCACGCCGGTATCGGTCAGGGCAGTGGGGTCATTGACTTACCCATTGCCCGTGAGCGATCCACCCATCTGCCCATCGTGCCCGGCAGCAGCATCAAGGGGGTACTGCGCGATACCCTGAGTGAACTGCCGGAAAGCACTGCCCTGTTTGGCCCGAAAACCGACAATGCCGCTGACCACGCCGGTGCCCTGGCCCTGACCGATGCCCGCCTGTTGTGCCTTCCGGTGCGTGCCCTCGGCGGTACGTTTGCCTGGCTGACCTGTCCGCTGGTGCTGCAACGGTTTCAGCGCGACTGGCAGGCACTCTACCCTGAACAAAATCCGCTGCAGATCCCCCAACCCGGCGAAGACCGCATTTGCGTAGTGAATCAGCACACGGTGCTGGCTACCGGAACGGCTCCCAATCAGCAAGTAGTGCTGGAAGACATCGATCTGACGGTAGAGCGTACCGACCTCAAGGAATGGGCGCAACGCATCGCCGGTCCGGTGTTTGCCGGTCAGGACGACTGGCAGAAAATTTTCCATCAGCATTTTGCCCTGGTCGCCAATCCGGTCTTTGACTTCCTGGCAGAAACGGCCACCGAAATCGTAACCCGCATCCGCCTGCAGGAAGGTACCCGCACCGT
>CAIVXW010000200.1 GCA_903910005.1 uncultured Methylococcaceae bacterium | reverse complement strand
AGTACTGGTGCCAATGGTGCCCATTGTTCCAATGGTGCTTATGAGGGCAAGTGCAATGAGAAATGGTCTTGCTGTGGAACGCATGAGATCCTCCATGAAGCGGGCTGTTGTCCGGGGAAAAGGGTCGGGCGGGCGGGTGGAGCGGGTGAAGGGAGTCGAACCCTCTTCATCAGGAGGGTAAGGAGATTATCTCGCGATAATCCCCTCCCCTAAGAACCGTACGTGCAAGTTTCCCCGCATACGGCTCAAGCAATCTACAAGCATCAGCACTTGTACATGCTGACACCGGCAGAGCCGGATTTCTCCGTGGAATGATGTTGCATATGACAATTCGGATGTAGCAGCACCAGATTGGTGAGCTTGTCCGAGCCACGTTGCGACCGTTTAATTATGTGGTGCAGATGCCACCCAGTATCTCGCGTGATCTTCTGCTCACAGATGGGGCAGAGTCCTTCCTGCCACCACCAGAGCCAACGTAGCTTCCGGCGACCCTCGAGCGTTCCATCCATTTTGCGGGCAAGCCGCCTGGAGAAATACTCGTCGTACATCGGGTCGTAGGGATTCGCCTCACCCTTGATTTTCACGTGGGGCCGTTTCCGGTACCCACGCAAAACAGGCAGCAGCTTATCCTTTTCCGAAAATCGCCAATCGCGACCTTTGAGACGCACGAAGTAACGCTGTTTGATCCATCGCTTCCCCTTGTTCGGGTGACGACGGCACGCCCAACGCCACAACGCTTGCCAGATTTGATGATCGCACTTCGAAAATGTGAGCGTGGCCATTTGGCTTCGATGGTAGTTGGCCCACCCCCGAATAACCGGGGTGAGTTTATCTATCACCTCTGCCTGTGCAGCCGACTTCAGCCCACCTAACGCGGCGCGAATCTTGTCGAGGAACGCTTTGGTATTTTTCTTCGACGGCCGCGTGAGCAGCATTCGCCTGAAATACCGGACATTCCAGCCCAGAAAGTCGAAGCCCTCCGTCACATGCGTGATTTTGGTCTTCTTCTCCGAGAGCACAAGTCCTCTGGCGGCCAAAAATTTCTCCACCAAAGGCCTGACCTCGTTTTCGAGCAGTTCTTTCGAACTGCCGGTAATCACGAAGTCATCCGCATAGCGCACCAGATTGACCTTTGCCGCACGCGCCTGTCGCACTGTGTGAAACAGTGTTTCAAGTTCGCGTTGCAGACCGTCCAGTGCGATGTTTGCCAACACCGGGGAAATGATGCCTCCCTGTGGCGTGCCAGCGTTCGTAGGGAAAAGTCTTCCCATTTCGATAAATCCTGCCTTCAGCCATTTCCGAAGGATGCCTTTGTCCATGCAGACATTGGCAACCAGCCAGTCGTGACTGATGTTGTCGAAACAGCCTTTGATATCCCCTTCCAGCACCCATTTCGGTGATGCTTTTCGCCCAAGTACATTGCGTACCTGTTCGATGGCATCGGCCGTTGAGCGCTCACGGCGGAAGCCGTAGGAGTGAGCATCGCCAGTCGTTTCGGCGACAGGATCAAGCGCCAAAAGGTGCAGCGCTTGCATTGCCCGATCACGCATGGTTGGAATGCCCAGAGGGCGCTTGTCACCATTTGCTTTCGGGATGTAGATGCGACGCAGTGGCAAGGGCTTGTATCTCTTGCTGCCGAGACCGACAACCGCCTGCCATTTCTCGTCCGGCGTGCCCCAAGTTTGCTTATCCACCCCTGGAGTTTTCCGGCCTTGATTCTCCGTGACCCTCCGCACTGCCAGCGCTTTCGCACTGCTGGATTTGGTCAGGAGTCTCTGCAGGTTGCGAACTTTCCGCCATTCCCCTGCTTTTACTGCCTTCGCAATACGTGCCT
>CAIVXW010000199.1 GCA_903910005.1 uncultured Methylococcaceae bacterium | reverse complement strand
TTGCAGGGACTGGCCGGCATCAACAAGGATGCCTTGCCCTACACCCTGATTGGCGGACGACCGGGCAAACATTACCGTCTCAACCTGGTAGGCCTGCGCCGGGCCGGGGTCAGCGGTGACGGTATCCGCATTCTGTCGCAGGCCTACCGACGTCTGCGCGGGCGTGAATCCCTGGCAGGATTGTCCGAATGCCCCGAACTGAGCCAACTGCAACACTGGCTGGCCTCGCCCTCCCGGCGGGGCGGGCTGCTGGGCTTTGTCACGGCGGAACGGGCCGGATCGGAATAGCCATGCCGTCCGCCGATTCCGGTTTTAGCCTGATCGAGCTGCTGGCAGGCCTTGCCATTCTCAGTGTATTGACTGTGCTGGCGGTGCCGCAGTACCGCAGCCTGCAGGGGCGCGGAACCCTGCAGGCCAGCCTCTCGGCCCTGTCAGCCGATCTGCTGCTGGCCCGCAATACCGCCATTACCCGCAACCGCCCGGTCGTACTCTGCAAGCGGGTCGGTGTCACCTGCACCAGCAACGGCGGCTGGGAGCAGGGCTGGCTGATTTACGTTGATGAGGGCAGGCCCGGAATACAGGAACCGACCGATCCGGTCATCCGCCAGCAGGATCAACTGGGCTATCAGGTCAGTGTGCGCGGCAACACTCCGGTCAGAAACCGCATTGCCTTCAGGGCAGATGGCTCCATGACCGGTGTCAGCGGTGCCATCGTATTCTGCGATGCCCGCATCCACGATTATGCCAGCGACCGGCACGAAGCCCTGATACTGGTCATCGCCAACAGCGGACGACTGCGAACGGTCAGAGGGGATGAATACGCCAGCATCAATAACTGCGGAGCAATTTGAATGAAGGCCATGCAAGGCATGACACTGATTGAACTGATGGTGGTCATGGCCCTTGTCGCCATACTCACCACCTGGGGGGTTGCGACCTACCGCAATCAGACCGGCCGGGTACACCGGGCCGAGGCACAGCAATTCATGCTGACGGTGGCCAGTCGACAGGAAACCTACCATCTCGACACCCGTCGGTACGGCACCCTGGCTGATCTCAAAATCACCGTGCCCGCCGCAGTCGCCGCCCATTATGCCGTGCAACTGGAACCGGACAATGCCAGCCAGCCCGCCCACTACAATCTCAAGGCTACCCCGCAACCCGAACAGGCCGCCCTGGGCGAACCGATGCTGCAACTGGACGATCAGGGGCGCACCGTGCCGGCAGAACTCTGGCAGGGCCACCATCCGTGAACCGGCCCGCACCCCAGTCCGGCACCAGCCTGATTGAGGTGCTGGTAGCCCTGCTGGTTCTTACGGTGGGTTTGATGGGATTGGCCGGACTCCACACCCGCACCCTCAAGGCCCGACTGGAGGCAGACGACCGACTGGAGGCACTGATGCGGCTGGAAGACGCGCTGAGTCGGCTGCGGGCTGACCCGAACTGCCGCGATGAAACCTGTCTACAAAACGGCAGTGACTCAGCCGATGCAACCCGGTTTCATGCCTGCCTGACGGTCGGAGAGGATGGCCGTTGGCGGGTCGCGGTGGCCTGGCTCGGGGTATTTGACGCCGAAGTACCCGCCGATACCTGCGGCACGGGTCTGCCGGGGCCGGCGTCAAAACGGCGGGTCGTCAGTACGGTGCTGTTTCATGCGGCGGACTGAATCCGCCGGTTGGAGCCACCGCCATCAACAGGGGCATTCACTGGTTGAACTGATGATGGCCCTGGGACTGGGGTTGATCCTGCTGACGCTGGTGACCCGGCTGACCCTGGAAACCCGTCAGGGCATGGAATCCCTGACCGCACGCGGTGAAGAGCGGGAAGCCGGGCGGTATGCCCTGAGCCTGTTCAGGGAAGATCTGCGCCTGGCCGGCTTTCTGGGAACCCTCTACCTGAAACCTGCGCTGCCTGCCACCCTGCCTGATGCCTGCGCCAGCAGCCTGGATGGCCTGTTGGCAGGGCTGTCGCTGCCGATTCAGGTTGACGACCGGCCCGCCACCGCCAGTCGGTGTGTGGATGGTGCCATGGCCGGGGTGGAACGGCTGGTCATCCGCCATGCGGCAACCCACGGCTTCGCGCTGGACGCCGGGGCTGATGACGACGA
>CAIVXW010000198.1 GCA_903910005.1 uncultured Methylococcaceae bacterium | reverse complement strand
TCAGTTGGCGGTTATGCCGGATGATTTCCTGCTGCCTGCCACGCAATTCGTCGATGCTGTGCATCAGCAAACGGGTTTGCAGTTGTACCAGGGTTACTGTCGAGATCAGCCCCAGCAGGTGTCCAGTTGCATCCACCAGCACGCTGTCGTGGCCGAAACTGTCGCGGGGGCGGGAAAAGACCTGCTGCAACACGTCTGACCAGGGTTGATCCACCCGGATCAACACCGGGTTCTTGAGCAGGTGCTGGCGGATGGCATCGCGGGCAAACAGCGAATAACCGTACTGCGACCCGAGTTTCATGCCAATTTCATGACGGGCACACAGCCCTATGGTTTGGCTGCCGACAGTGACCGCCATGAAATTGGCATCAAGGGTGGAAAATCGTTGGTAGACCTGTTCGAGTGTATCCTCTGCGTCGACCGACAGGCAGCAATCAATCAGTTCATGCCATTCAACCCGAGGCAACTCAGCCTCGTGGCTCCAGGGTGCAACAGAAACACCGGAAGGGTTTTTTGAAGCCATGTCCATCATGTCGGGAAGGCTGCGGTGGTCGTCATGAGGCAAAATCCGGCATGACTGCGGCGCAACCGGGTACGCCGCAGTCTGGAGGGGAGGGTTTATTCGTCGTTGCCCAGGATGCCGAGAATTTGCAGCAGGCTGGTGAACAGATTAAAGATCGACACATACAGGGACAGGGTGGCCAGGATGTAATTGTCCTCGCCACCGTGAATGATTTCACTGGTCTGGAACAGGATCATGCCGGACATCAGCAGGATGAACATGGCCGAGACGGCCAGTTGCAAACCGGGCATGTCGGGCAGGAACACCGCCGCGATGCCCGCCAGAAAAGCCACCCAGATGCCGGCCATCAGCATGCCGCCCATGAAACTGAAGTTTTTGCGGGTGGTCAGGGCATAGGCAGACAGACCCACGAAGATAAAGCCGGTACCGCCGAGGGCCGTCATCACCATCTGGCCGCCATTGACGAAATGGCTCAGGTACAGGTTGAGGATCGGGCCCAGGGTCATGCCCATGAAACCGGTCAGGGCAAAGACAAACACCAGTCCCCAGACGCTGTTGCGGAAGCGGTTGACCAAAAACAGCAGGCCGAAATAACCCACCAGGGTAACAATCAGACCCGGGTGGGGCAGTTCCAGCACCATTGACAGACCGGCGGTGGCACCGCTGAACAGCAAGGTCATCGACAACAGGGCGTAGGTATTACGCAGCACCCGGTTGGTTTCAAGCACGCCCGCTACGGCGGGTTTGGTGTAAACGTTTTCAAGTTGATTCATAGACATTTGCGCGGGAAACCCTGTCCGTCGAGGCAGGGAGGGATAGCACGTGACGCTCTGCGTCACCCTGTTCCCGCAACCTCCAGAGTTGCTGCTATCTTGGGTTGGTTTGAAAAAATCCGGTCTTTCCCGGTGTCACCCCTTGCGAGGCTTTTAGTGTATACGGCGCAGGTGACGATTCGCCACCCCCTGCATCGGCCCGGGATGCTCATGCAAGGCTCGTGCCTGCCTCCATGTATTCCACCCGGAACTGTACCGTCCGCCGCCCCCGGTATTGATTGACATCCAGCCGGTAGGCCATGCGCAGCAGTGAACATCCAACCCAGGCGGCGGGATTTTCCACCGAGAAGGCAATGCCATCAACACAGGTATTGCTGCCCGGTACCCTCAGCATGAATTTGAGATGCCGTTCCTTGAGAATCCGGCAATCAAGCACTTCAAATTCACCGTCGAACAGGGGTTCGGCAAACCCCTGACCCCAGGGACCGGCCATGTTCAGTGCCTCGGCCAGTTCCAGGCCGATTTCCGCTTCGGTGAGTGAGCCGTCGCTCACCAGTACCTGCTCCAGAGTCATGCCGGTGAGGCGACTGGCGACCGCCGCATCAAACAGGCGGCTGAACCGGTCGAACTGCTGCGGTCTGAGGCTCAATCCGGCCGCCATGGCATGGCCGCCAAATTTTACCAGCAGCCCCGGATGGGCCGTGGCAAGATCGCTCAACACATCGCGGATATGCACCCCCTCGATGGAGCGGGCTGAACCCTTGAGTTCGTCCTCTCCGGCCGGGGCAAAGACGATCACCGGTCGGTGCAGGCGATCCTTGAGGCGAGCGGCCAGGATGCCGATCACTCCCTGATGCCAGGCCGGATTCTGCAAACAGAGTCCCGATTGATTCAGATCGGCCACCGCCAGGCTGTCCAGATGATCCAGCGCATCCTGCTTCATTTGCTCCTCAACCTCACGACGGGCCTGATTCAGACTGTCCAGGCTTTGGGCCAGTTCCCCGGCCCGGGTTGCATCCTCCGTCAGCAGACACTCAATTCCCGGACTCATGTCTTCCATCCGACCGGCCGCATTCAGTCTGGGAGCGACGCTGAATGCCAGTTCGGTGGCGGTTGTTTGCATGGGGTTACGTCCGGCCACCGCAAGCAGGGCCAACAGTCCGGGCCGAGCCTGGCCTTTATGGATGCGTAACAACCCCTGATGCACCAGAATGCGGTTGACATGATCCAGTGGAACCACGTCAGCGACCGTGCCCAGGGCAACCAGATCCAGCAGGTGTGAGATATTGGGTTCTGCGCGTCCGGTTTCAACAAACCAGCCGCTCTCGCGTAATTTCTGGCGCAAGGCCAGCAGCACAAAGAACATTACGCCAACCCCGGCCAGACAACGACCGGGAAAGCTGTTACCGGGCAAACCGGGATTTACGATGGCCCGCGCTGACGGCAGCTCCTGACCGGGTAAATGGTGATCCGTAATCAATACCTCCAGGCCGTATTCATGGGCGGCCCTGACCCCGTCAATACTGGAAATACCGTTATCCACCGTCAACAACACGTCCGGTTTACGGGTTGCGGCAACCGCTACCAGTTCCGGGGTCAAACCGTAGCCGAAACCAAAGCGGCTGGGAACCAGATAATCAAGCCGTTCAGCCCCCAGCCAGCGCAAACCCAGCAGGGCCACACTACAGGCGGTCGCGCCATCGGCATCATAATCAGCGACGACCAGCAATTTTTCCTGACGACGCAGAACACTCTCCAGCCGTTCCACCATGGCGTCCATGCCACTCAGCAAAAAGGGGGACGGCAACCGGGCCAGCGAACGGTCCAGTTCCCCGGCGGCATTCAAGCGACGGGCGGTGTAGATGCGCTGCAACAGCGGCGGCAGATGATCCAGCCCGGCAATCGGTGCCTGTACGGGATGACGGGTAATTGTTTTACGGGTGGGGTGATAAAGCATGCGGTGGTGAATGGTGGGTGGTGCGTGGCGCGGCCATCCTGGCCGCGTTGAGTGGTGAATGGTGAATGGTGAATGGTGGGTGGTGGGTGGTGACTGCCCCCCTGCCCTCTGACCACTGAAAACTGACGCGCTGACATCAGGAGCGGTTCCCCGACCGTATGGGTTCGCGTCAGGATTTACTCAAACCCTGATTCGAGTTGGTTATAATGCCCTGCTTTTTTGGTAAGGGGAACCCGGACATGATCCAAGACAGCAGTATTGAACAATTTCTGGAGGCATTGGCCAGCCAGTCGCCAACGCCGGGAGGCGGCAGTGTCGCAGCCATCACCGCTGCCATGGGAGCCGCCCTGGTGAGTATGGTATGCAACCTGACCCTCGGCAAACCGGCCTATGCCGAACTGGAAACAGACATGCAGCGTACCCTGGACACAGCCACCGGTTTGCGAACCCGGTTGCTGGAACTGGTGGAGGCCGATGTCGCGGTGTTTGATCAGGTTATGGCGGCGTATCGTTTGCCCCGTGCCAGCGAAGCAGAACGGCAAAATCGCTCGGAAGTCATTCAGGCTGCCCTCAGGGCGGCTACCGAAGTGCCCCTCACCTGTGCCGGGTTGTGTCTTGAGATCATGCGTCTGAGTGAGTGGATTGCCGCTAATGGCAATGCCGGGGTGATAACCGACGCCGGTGCCGCTGCCCTCACGGCTTACGCCGCCTTACGCAGTTCCGAACTGAATGTCAGGGTCAACACCAAAAAC
>CAIVXW010000197.1 GCA_903910005.1 uncultured Methylococcaceae bacterium | reverse complement strand
TCTGCCCTCTGCCCTCTGCCATTCACTCTGTCCTTAACCCCAACTGACGTTACAATAAGACTCCCCAATCGTCATCACCCTAACAAAGGCTATCACTCATGACCCGTCATCCCCTGTTTCCCCAAGGTTTTCTCTGGGGAGCGGCTACCTCGGCCTACCAGATTGAGGGCTCCCCTCTGGCCGATGGAGCCGGTCCCAGCAACTGGCATCGCTTTACCCATACACCGGGTCACGTCAGCGGCAGCGATACCGGTGACCTGGCCTGTGACCATTACCGTCGCTGGCGTGACGACATTTTGCTGATGAAACAACTGGGTCTCAAAGCCTATCGGTTCAGTCTGGCCTGGAGCCGGATCGTGCCGGACGGCACTGGTAGCGTCAACCGGAAGGGGCTTGATTTCTACCGGCGTCTGATTGATACCCTCAATGACGAAGGGATCGAACCCTTTGTAACCCTGCACCACTGGGATTTACCCGCAGTACTGGAGGATCAGGGCGGCTGGAGCCAGCGCGATTCCGCCCAATGGTTTGCCGGGTATGCTGAGCAGGTATTCAAGGCTTTCAATGGTCAGGTCAGGTTCTGGAGTACCTTCAACGAACCCTGGGTGATCGTTGATGCCGGTTATCTGCACACGGTTCATCCCCCGGCCCTTGGTTCGGTACAGCACGCCGCACGGGCTGCCCACAACCTGCTGCGGGCTCACGGTGCGGCCGTGCAGGCGTTCAGGGCGGTAGGGTCGGGGCAGATCGGGCTGGTGGTCAATCTGGAACCCAAGTATGCCGCCACCCACGAACCGGATGACGTGGCGGCCATGGCCCGCATGCACAGTTACATGAATTGCCAGTTCCTTGATCCGGCACTGCTGGGCAGTTACCCGATCCAACTGGACGAAGTGTACGGCACTGGCTGGCAACAGCAGTTTCCACCCGCAGATATGGAAATGATTCACCAGCCCATTGATTTTCTGGGCATCAACTACTACAGCCGTGGCATCGTACACAACGACCCCACCGCAACCCCGTTCGGGGCATCCCCGGTCAGACCGGAGCGGGTGGAATACACCGACATGGGCTGGGAAGTGTTTCCGGAGGGTCTCAGGATATGCCTGCTGTGGGTGCAGAAACGCTACGGCAACATCCCGCTGTACATCACCGAAAACGGTGCCGCCTTTGCCGATCCTCCCGTCCAGGACGGTTGCATTCACGACCCCCGGCGCATGGCCTATTACCGCCTGCACCTTCAGTCTGCCCTCGACGCCCTGCGTAAGGGCGTTCCCCTGCGCGGGTATTTTGCCTGGTCACTGCTCGACAATTTCGAGTGGACTGCGGGTTACAGCAAGCGGTTCGGGTTGATCGGGGTGGATTACATCACCCAGGCCCGAACCCTCAAGGACAGTGCCCTGTTTTATCGTCGCGTTATCGAGAGTAACGGACAGGCCATCTGGGAGTGAACCATGCGCAATCTGACCCGTACCCTGCTGCTGATCGTCCCCCTCCTGAGCGGGTGTACGTCCACCCCTGAGGGCTATGCCGCCGTCCATCAGGTCGTTTCCGACCCGCTCATCGTTTACCTGGGCAATTCCTGGTACCTGGCCAAGGAACGGGATGGCGAATTTTTGCTCATCAGCGTGGATTCAAACAACGAGGTAGCGGAGATGATCCGCTTGTTCTGAAATGGCTGGTCTGGTCTGAAACCTGCCGATGCTGATCCCAACCGTACTCCTGGTCGATGACTCAACGGCCGACCTCCGGCTGTTGATACTGGCTGCCGGTGAAAACCGGTCGGTGTGGATTCGCATTGCATCGCGTACTGCCATCTATCTGACCCCGGTCTTATGGAATCCCTTCTGACCGCCCGGTTTGACTGGGCAGTTACCCGGGCACTACCCCTGAACCTCCGTCAGCTGGGCATTGAGGAATGAGTTGTGTGTAATCCTATGCCCTTTGCAGTCGATTAGATCCTCAATATCGGCGAATAAAAACACCATGAACTCCGGGAAATGGTGTTCGATGGCTTCCTTCCAGGGTGAGTCATAATCGTCTTGCACCGGATCGGTGGTGGCTGCATTCATGTTTTTGCCTCTGCGGTTTTAGTCGGGTGGGCGTGAATGATATTGGGTTCCGCCAGATACGCAGGGTGGATAAGCAACGCGCATCCACCTCTCTCTGAATCACCAAACCGCAGGATTGAAACCCTCTTTGTTCCGGATGTGCAGTTGTTCACCGTTCTGGCCAATGACAAACAGGCCGTGGCGGTAGGCGTACAGGGCCACTGCGTCGGGGATCACCATGGCTGCCACTGCCCCCATGATCCGCTTGTCG
>CAIVXW010000196.1 GCA_903910005.1 uncultured Methylococcaceae bacterium | reverse complement strand
GGTACCAAACAGGGTTTCAAACTGAGCGCCCCGGCGCACGTCGTAATAATTTTCCAGCATCGACAGCAACAGGCTTTTACCAAACCGGCGCGGACGCAGGAACAAAAGCTGTCTGCCCTCCTGTTCCAGTTGGGGAATCAGGCCGGTTCTGTCCTGATAAAAATAACCTTCCTGACGAATGGCAGCAAAATCGCTGAGTCCGTAGGGGAATTTCATGGGCAATAATTCCTGCGTGGAAGTAAAAAAACGGTACAGGATTAGGGGTCAGGGGGTAGTATCCACTCGCCCCTCGTTATCCATACAGCAGGCTCAACCAGCCGGCTGTTGCCAGGAACGGGCCGAACGGCAGGGGGTTTTCGGCGCGGTGTTTTTTAAGGACGATCAGTACAATGCCAGTGACCACCCCGGCCAGGGAGGCGGTCAGTACGATAGTGGGCAGGGCTTGCCAGCCCAGCCAGGCTCCCAGCAAGGCCAGTAGTTTGAAATCACCATAGCCCATGCCCTCCCGGCCGGTGATGCCGCGAAACGCCTGATACACCAGCCAGAGACTCAGATACCCGGCCACTGCCCCGGGAATGCTGGCATGACTGTCGGCAAACAGGGGTACCAGGCTGGCCATCAGCCCCAGCCAGAGCAACGGCTGGGTGAGGGCATCCGGCAGCAACTGATGCTCCAGATCAATAAAGGCCAGGGCGATCAGGCCGTAGGTCAACACCAATGCCGCTGCCGTTTCCAGGTTCCAGCCCAGTTTCAGATAAACCAGCAGGGATAGCACGGTACTCAACAGTTCCACCAGCGGGTATCGCCAGGCGATCAGGCCACTACAACCGGCACAACGCCCCCGCAGCAGCAGATAACTGATCAGTGGAATGTTCTCCAGCGGGGCGACTGGCCGCTGACAGGCCGGGCAGTGAGACCCCGGCCAGAGCAGGTTGTAGGGCGGTAACCGGGGAGCGGGTTCAGTATCAGCCGACCGCACCGCCTGCCACTCCCGCTCCAGCATCCGGGGCAGGCGGTGAATCACCACATTGAGAAAACTGCCCACCAGCAGACCGATCAGGCCGATGATCAGGGCATTCATATCCGCCATCACATGACACCTCCCAGTTTGAACAGGGGCAGATACATGGCCAGTACCAGGCCGCCAATCAGGGTTCCCAGCAGGGCCATGATGAGTGGCTCCACCAGTTTGCTCAAGGCCTCCACCTGGTTATCCACCGCCACCTGATAAAACTCTCCCACTCGGGCCAGCATGGCATCCAGGGTGCCGGATTCCTCTCCAACCGCAACCATCTGTATCACCTGTTCGGGAAACAGCCCGGTTTGGCGCAGTGCCCGTTGCAGGGAACTGCCGGTAGCAATCTGGCGACGTACCGCGTGGACGGCATCGGCATAGACCCGGTTACCGCAGGCACCGGCCACCGAAGGCAGGGCTTCGATCAGGGGTACGCCTGCCGCCATCAAAACCGACAGGGTGCGGGTAAAACGGGCAACGGCGGCCTGGCGCAATACCCGGCCTGTTATTGGCAGGGACAGTAAAGCCCGATCCAGGCCGCGATTGAACGGTTCGGAACGTCGTTTGAGTTCAACCAGGCCATACCCGAGGGCTACGGTAACAATCACCAGCAACGGCCCCAGGGTTTGCATGGCCTGCGACAAGGCGATCACGGCCTGGGTCAGGGGGGGCAGTGCCGCTCCGAAACCATGAAACAGGCTCTCGAACTGTGGTACCACCATGACCAGCAGCAGGCTGCTGACCACAACCGCCACCAGCATGACCAATGCCGGGTACGTCAGGGCACTGTGTACCCGCTTTTTGAGGGATTCGGTTTTTTCCTGATGTTCGGCCAGGTTAAGCAGCATCCCGTCCAGCAGGCCTGCCTGCTCGCCGGCCCGTACCAGACTGCAATACAGGGCATCGAACTGTTGGGGATGGCGGGCCAGGCTGTCAGCCAGCGGCTGGCCTTTCTCGACCTGATGCTTCAGGCCCAGAATCAGTTGCTGCATGGCAGGTTGTTCGTGACCGCGTCCGATGATGGCAAAAGCCTGCACCAGTGGCACACCGGCCCCCAGCAGGGTTGCCAGTTGCCGTGAGAATATGGCGATGTCGGCGGAACGAATGCGGGACTGCCCCTGCAGTTGTCGCAGCAGGGAGGGACGCCGGAGGATGCCGGGCCGAATCCCCATCCGGCGCAGTTCGGCCCGGGCCAGCATTTCGGTTCGGGCCGAAATCTCGCCCCGGTGCAAATGGCCGCCCTGATCGAATCCCTCCCACTCAAAACTGACGGATTTTCCGGAAAGGTCGAACATGGCTCAGTTCCCTACCACCGTGGCAATGGTTACGCTGTAGCGATCGTACTGCCGGGTGGTTTGCAGCGAGCGTCCCGGCAACATCCAGCCTTCCACGGGCAGCAGGCACAGGGTGATGACCGGAATCCGGCCCCGGGTGGTGTCCGGACTGGCCGGTTCTGCCGACGTGTCCAGGTCGTCAGGCAGGTTGCGGGCCGATTCGGCTTCCAGCCATTCCCGATTTTGCCGGTCGGGTTCTTCCTGAACCCGTTCGGTTTGTGGCTGCCGGTGCAGCAGCATGTTGAGGCGATCACGCCGCAGGGTACCCGGGCGCGGTTTGGGGTTGAACACGGGTACGAAAAAAACATAGCCCGGGAGCAGCAGCAGTGTGGCCACCAGCCAGAATCCAGTCATTCAGCAAGCCTTGATGAGTTGAGTGAGGGGGTACTTTAGAGTGCCGCTTTACAATCGCTTTACAATCGCATATTTTAATTCTCAGGTTTTGGGCTTGGGACTCGTGGCGAGGTCGCCATAACGCTGCCACCACGCCAACTGGTTGTGTACTATCTTGGGGCTGAATATGAGTTATCTGGATACAGGGGGTAGAAATCCGCAGGAGTGCCTTGGTGACTGGCTTACCAAGACGCTTCAGGATCAGGGTATTAAAGAACTCAGGCTGCAGACCGGTTACTTCTCGCTCAATGGTGCAAGTCTATTGATGCCCATACTGGGTCGGTTCGCGAAGGCCGACTGCACGACGAAGATTTTGATTGGATCGAATGATGGCTGTACCCTGAAAAACGATGTTGTCGGCTTACTGCAATTCATGGGCATCCCTCGTGCAAATGGACATCTTGGTATCGTTAGTTTTGCGGGCGCGTATTTTCACCCGAAGACCTACCATGTTTGCCGCCAGGATGGCACAGAGGCTGCGTTCGTCGGCTCTGCCAATCTGACATCTGCTGGCCTTACCCTCAATGTTGAGGCCGGTATCACCCTTGATTCCCGTGACGGCGACCCCCCTCACCAACTTTCCCAAATCGCCGTAGCGATTGACGCTTGGTTCAACGACCAGCGCGATGGACTTACCCTTGTCACCGGGATAGGCGTCTTAAATGAGCTTGCATCTCGCGGAGTCTTGGCGATCGTGCCGCCGCCGAAGCTAGCAGAAAGCAGCAAGGGAGAGGGCGGAGCATCTTCCGGTGATGCTCGCCCCAGGCTCAAGCCAATCTTTTCGCTTCCCCCTGTCGAACAAGTCAGAATTTCTTCCGGTGCCGCATCCGCCACCGAAGTGCCTGACCTTCCCGAAGAAGCACTTCAGGAGGATAGTGAGGACATCGTAGTAGAGGTTGCATCGCCTGCCCCGGCACAAGATGGAACTTACCAAGCGTTCCTGATGACTCTACAGAAAACTGATGTGGGGGTCGGTCAGGTCACCAAGGGCGCGTCCCGACGTTCGCCGGAAATCTTCATTCCCCTGGCAGCACGGGATACCGATCCCGATTTTTGGGGTTGGCAGGCCCAGTTCGCCAAGGACATCGCCAAGCCTGGCAAGATGGATAGACCCGGCGTAAAAATGCGGATCGGCACAGCGATCATCGACGTAAACATGATGACGTGGCCGGACAAGTCCGATTTCCGGCTTCGCAGTGAACATCTGCGAAGCACAGGGAGTATTGGTGACATCCTCTACATGGAACGCAGCGATGGCAAGAGTGGCTTCACGTACTATGTGGAGGTCATCCCGCAGAACTCCGCTCGCTATGCTCAATACCTGAAGCACTGCATTAACCACACAAAGAACTCGAAGAAATTGTGGGGTTACATTTAAACCGGTTTACGGAACGCGAGAATTTCCTCTGACGTCATTGCATTTTTCTTAAAAATGTCTCTGGACACTAGCATGTCCATCGAGAGGGACTCCGCCACTTCAAATCCGATGGATTCTGCGATGTCCTTGAGAAGACTCGCCGTCTGAATGTCGACGCGATGCCCGCCTGCGATGGTGTGGTTATTCCCTACGACAACGAAAGCTGTATGTCCTGGCTTCAGTGCCTCGAAGATACCCTGAAGTACGTCTCGCATATCGAAGAAATACTTCGCAAGCAGGGCTGGCAGATTGCGGCGGCGGAAGCCAACATTCGCCCCGGAATTCAGTATATCTATTCGATGTATCAGTTCTTGGATACGTGCCGACAGCGTGACCGGGGCAGATATGAATCGTTCCCAGTGCTGCTTCCTTAGACCTTCTGATACTTCGCGATTGCCGATCATTTGCTGATCGCGGGATCTGTGTTCCGGCCGGGGTAGTAGCCCCAGATAACACAGGCTCAATCGGTCTGTATCGAGATATGGAAGTGCCGTCGCGTAAGGTGGGGAAGTGATAACCACATCGACAGAGTTTCCCCCCCATATTTCGCCGCACGACCTGGCATCCCCCTCAGCGATGACGTAGTGCTGGTTTTTTACTGGCCCATTCTGGAACAGAAACGCCAGGACTGTTCGGATCGAGCGACCGATTTCTTCGAGGAATTCTTTCTTCGGATCGATTTCGACATCAAGGCGAATCTCCTTACGGACTCGGAGATCGTCGTCCTTCTGCCAGGAGACTCGACGAAGGATATTGCTTAGCGCAACACGCATGAAGTCCCGAGTGTACTCGTCGTCCAGTTCCTGGATAGCACGGCTGATGTCATCGAGGCCGGCCAGTACCCCAGAGGAGAACCAGGCCGAGAGGTATTTCTGGTCAACCTCCGGTAGATTTTCGAAGTACGGGAGACTGGTTTGCTTGCGACTTTCGACTCCGAGTAACTGATCCCGGATTTGTTCGTATCCTTGGCGAAGGCAATCAGCGTTTGCTGACATCAGTTTCACCTTGGCGTTGCCCATGAAGACCGAGAGGGGGTTCATGTCCAAACCACGACCACAGTTGCCTGCGAGAACAGCTTCCACGACAGTGGTTCCGCTTCCGCTCATGGGGTCAGCTACTACGCCTCCATGCTGCGTGCCGGAGATGTTAATCAAGGCGCGTACAAGCTGCGGGAAGAACCTGCCACGATATTCATGTAAGCCGTGTGTTCCGTAACGCAAGCACCGCCGATTCGGCAAGGGGGCTGTGTTCTGAAATGGTAGTTGCTGGCGTAGCGTGTCGAGTGCGACACCGTTTCGCACGAGATTGACAGTCGCCTCGCGCATTGATTGTTCCGTGACACATATTTGCTGACAGCACTCGACGATTTCCCAATAAGCCAGGCGACGCGTGAAGTCATCGTGCGGGCGCAAAGATCGAACCTCAAAATCTACGCTGGTTTCGCTTTCCGACCGCAATGCAAGCGGCTCATCCCCTGCTAAGGCGTAAAGCTCCCGCAGTGCCAGTACGCGCTCAAACGGTTGGATATAAGGCTTCATGCGAACCTTGAGCAAGTTCACGCCTTCCCCCCGCGATTCTCCAGAATCAAAATATTCTCGGTCTTGATCTTGCCGATTGCCGGATTGAACGCCTTCCTGGTGGCCTGCATGATCCGGTCGATGCGCATCACCTCCTGAAAGCCTGCTTTCTCACCAGCCAGGGTGATAAGATCCGCGTTGTTGATACGCTGCCCTTTCAGCGTTGAGTCACCAACCACGAAGCACGCATAACCTCCTCGACGAAGCCTGGATGATAGCCACATCAAAATCTTCGAAAACTCCGCCCCAAAAGTCTCAGCGGTTGCTGCATTCTTGCTGTTACTGCTGTACTTCCGATGACTACCGATTTCTTCTTTCCTGAAACGTGGCTGGTCCATACCAAGCCAGACCATCCGCGTCATGTGGTAAAGGTGATAGCTGTAGGCGTTTGGGTAGGGCGGCGAGCAGACAACCAGGTCAAGTGCCGGAATCGACGGGGAGTCCAGTAGGTTTGCTTGGGCAATTTGACAACGGAAACGTGATTCCACCACGTCTGCAAATTCAGTAGCCGCCTGGGTGATCTGCTCCAATGATCGGGCGAAACGCCGCAGCGTGTCTCCCGGTGGGATATTTTTCTCGCGCCTGACGTAGCGAGTATCCGAATCCTGTTTCGATACAGTGACGATGATCGATGAGAAGGCTGTCAGTGCCAAATCGCGTGCAACATCGCTTTCCAGGGCGCGGCACCATGACAGCACTTCTGCAAGTTCCTCAATGACGTGTAGATCAAACCAAAACGTAAGCTTGTCAAATGCCGGACGCCAATGCTCCGATATGAACTTCGACGCAGGAAATAGATCACCTTCGGTGGTTGATGGCAGGAGCGAGTCCCCCATAGTCCGTGCCTGTTGAGTTAGCGCAAGCAGTGCTTCTCGATCAAACTCGTTGCAACCGCTCGATTTCGCTCTGGAGATCATGCATGCGAGGGGATTTGCATCGATTCCGACCGCGTGACGTTTTAATGTGAGAGCCTCAACCAAGGTCGTTCCGCTTCCGCAGAAGATGTCCCCTACCGTGTCGCCCACCCCGGAAAGTTCCTGGATTAGTGCATTCGGGATTTGAGGGATGAACTTGGCCGGGTACGGGTGAATTCCGTGAGTCAAGTAACTGGTCTTTGCGCCAGCAAAATCCCAGTCAAGTGCAGGCAGTCGCCCAAGATATCGAGTATTTCGATCTTCCGCCACGATAGTCGTTGCGTCATGGCTTTGATCATGGGTAGATGACAATGCAAATTTGGCAACTGCCTGAGCTTCAGTGGGTGTGAAGTAACGCCAACCGTGTCGATCACGTTGCGGCTCTTGGATCAAGCCACCCCTCAGCCAACGCAGCAGGGTATCTTTATGTATTCCCGCAAGCCGGGCAACGTCTGCTGTGGTTAGGTGCTGTTTGGAAATTGCTGTATTAATCGTATCCATCTGCACATACTTGCATATACGTGCAGGCATGTAAAGCTACTGTGTTTCGATTACGACAACGAGGATGGTGAGGAGGGGAATGTGAGCTCTGGCAAATTTGGTCTTTACGATGGGGGGTACTTTAGCCTCCAGCAGAGGGTCGGGGTTCCCACCGTGTGACGGTCACCTGGCCGAATGGAGACCACCAGGCACGTGGCCGGATCGTCTGGCATCGGCTTGTCAACGACCGCCCGGGCAACTAAGATGACCATCCATCTAGTCAGGTAGCTCACGACATGTCAGAAGCCTCCATCGCGGAAGCGAAAACCCAATTCACGCGGCTGGTCAGCCGGGCCGAGCTTGGCGAGGCTGTCCACATCACGCGGCGCGGCAAGCCCGTGGCCGTGCTGCTCTCCGAAGCCGAATACGCACGCCTGTGTCAGGGCGAGGCGCATCGCGGCTTTTGGGAACTGATCGTCGAGATGCGTGATGATCCGGCCTTCGAGCCGATCGAATGGTCTCACGAGGACGCCAACGCCTGGCGTGACCGCCGACCCACCCAGGCGTTCACATGGCCCGAGTAAGTTATCTGCTCGACACCCACATCGTTTCCGAACCGCTGGCCGGCAAGCCCAATCCCGGTGTCTTGGAGGGAATCAGGCTCCATTCCAGGGAACCGGCCATCGCCACCGTCACCTGGCAGGAATTGCTCTACGGCATGCTGCTGTTGCCGGAGGGGAAGCGACGCCATCAGATCGAGAATTATCTGCTGCACCGGGTACGCCCGAGCCTGCCGATCCTCGGTTTCGATGCCGCGGCTGCCCGGTGGCAGGCCGAACAGCGTGCCCGGCTGCGCGGCATCGGCCAGACGTGTTCCCCACGCCCGTGGGGATGAACCGACCTTTGGATGCTCCTAGGTTGGCCAGGCTAAGCCGACATTCCGCCCCCCAGTCGTCTAAAAGAAGTTGTCCCGGCCAGGCGAAAAAACGGATACCGCCACGACGGATGAAGCCGGTTCTTACTCCGTAGAAAGCATGAACCCTCTGGGGCTGGTAGC
>CAIVXW010000195.1 GCA_903910005.1 uncultured Methylococcaceae bacterium | reverse complement strand
GCAGTCCGGAAGAAACCCATTTTTTCCGGACTGCCTCGCCCTATGGATCAGTCGAGAATACAAATTTCCTCAGGAATAGCCCGGTGCTGGCCATTCACCGGCAGATGGATGGCATTAGCGAGGAAGAATTTCGTTTGATGCTGCGTACCTGCACATCGCGGGCCGCCCTGCAAAGAAAATACATGCAGACCTTTGCCGAGCGAAACAAACCTGCCGCAACGCGCTGGTTCGATAAAACCCCTCAGAATGTCTATGGTTTGATGATGATTCGTCAAGCCTTTCCCGGAGCAAAATACATCCATATCGTCAGAAATCCCTTTAACGTGGTGGCCAGTTTGCGGGAAGGGAAGATCATGAAGATCGACAGTCTGGTGGGAGCCTGCAATAGCTGGAATGAAGCTCTGGATATATTGAATGCTGCCAGGCCAAGTCTGGGTAAGAGACTAATTGAAATAAATTATGAAGAAGTCGTTAAAAACCCACATAAATCTTTGAGAGAGATACTGGATTTTCTCGGTGAAGAACCTGCGGAATCGTATTTCAGGCATATACAAACTACGGTTCGTAAATACCCTGATGATTACTTTAGTGCAGAAGAATTGAAACGGATTCAAAAACTCTGTGGGCATTGGTTGGACGTTTACGGGTTTTCGCATACCGATACCGGCAGGGACTGAGCGCATACGATTACCCAAAAATCACCCCTCAATCCGTCATTCCGTTGCCCTCACCCGGACTCAAAGCCAGATGCTGCTTGCGAAGGGTCTTTTCAGCCCGTCGCCGGGCGGCATGGGTGTCTACTACCAGCCAGCGTTGCCGGATACCGGTACAAAAAAGTGGCGTGAGAATGGCATTATACCCGGCGGCTGGGGGCGATGTGCCTCCAGACCGCCGTATCGGTTTCCCCTCACTCGATACAGGCCTTTCACGTTCACGACGGGGTTTCGAGGTGTTTCCAGGCCTCTTCCAGCCGCTTGGCCGATACCGGACAGGCGGTTTTCAGGGTCTGGGCAAACAGGGAAACCCTGAATTCTTCCAGCAACCAGCGGAACGGTTGTTCCTCCGGTATCCATTGACCACCGGATTGCTGAACGCGAGGCCAGTATTTTTTCAGAAAGGGAGCCAGTTCCTGGTATTGCTTCTGATCCCGCCCCGGATCCTGGGCGGATTTTTCCAGCCGGTTCAGAATGGCCTTGAGATAGCGGGGCAGTTCGCGGATTTGCAGATACGGGGTGGTGACCCAGAAACCGGCATACAGCAGTTTGCTCATCTGATCTTCAATGTCCGGCACGGCGACGGTTTTGCCGGTTTTAAGCCGGGCCTGAATGGCGGCACAGGCTTCCAGTACGCTCAGGGCCGTGCGTGCCATTTCATCGGCTTTAAGTACCATCTCGCCCTGATGCAAGCGGATTCGCTGCTCGAATGCTTCCCGGCTGCGGATGTCCGGTTGCCCTTCAATGAACAGGGCTCCCATCAGCCGATCCAGCAGGTCCTCGCGTAAATCCCTGTCCTTTTGCAGTTCCGGGTATAAAAACGGATGCGGTGGCAGTTGTCGATACAGCCGCTCTGCCTGCAGGTTCACCACCAGATTTTTCTTGATGTATTTGAGTTCACGGGCCAGGGCCAACCGGAACAGGCGGGCCAGTCCGTGCGGGTGTTTTTGGCGGGCTTCGGCCCGGGTATCAAACACCTGCACCCCAACGCTGTCACCTTCATCCACCACCGCCGGAAACCCGTACAGCAGCAAACCGTCGTGTCGGCCCTCAAACTGCATTGGCAATTCGCCAAATGTCCACTCCCGGCAGCCACTGTGCAGACAGGCCTGGCGGGCCAGTGCACTGAAATTTTGCCGGGCCTCGCCCGACCGGCGTGCCTGGAGTTCAGCGAGGTCACGCGAGCGGTCAATGACGGCATTAAACTCATCAACCACCACAAAATTCATACGCAGGTGTACCGGCAATGCCTCCTCACGAAAACCGTTGACCGGCACGCTGTGTCCGCCGGTCTTGCGAAGGGCCAGTGAGAGTTCGGTCAGCAGGTCGCCCTGGCCAAAATTGAGCATCGGTAAAATTCTGTCGGCGTATTCAGGTACCGGCACGAAGTGAATCCGCCAGGTTTTGGGCAGGGACTTTATCAGGGCGATCAGTTTTTCCCGCAGCAGTCCCGGAACCAGCCAGCGAAACGGGCCGGGTTCTACCTGGTTGAGCAGATGCAGCGGAATGATGGCAGTGACGCCGTCGTCCTCATGACCGGGTTCAAACCGGTACTCCAGCCGTAATTGCAGCGAGCCTGTGGTCAGGCTATCGGGAAAATTCAATCCATCCAGCGAAGCATCTTCCTTTTGGGTGATGTCGGCCCGGGTTAATTTGAGCAAGGCCGGATTGCGCCGTTCGGCCGATTTGCGCCACGTCTCGAAGCTCACTCCGTTCACGACATCAGCCGGTATCCGTTCATCGAAAAACCGGTAAAGCCAGGCCTCATCCACCAGCAGATCCACCCGTCGCCCTTTTTGCTGCAGATAATCGGCCTCCTCCAGCAGTTTCAGATTGTGCAAAAAGAAGGGAGCCTTGCTGTCGTAATCCATTTGCACCAGGGCAGAACGGATGAACAATTCCCGTGCTGCCGGTGCATCCACGTTTTCGTAGGGAATTTTGCGACCGGCCTGAATGGTCAGTCCGAACAGCAGGGTGCGTTCATGCACGGCGGCACGGGCCGCCTTGCGTTCCCAGTGCGGGTCATAGTATTGCGATTTGATCAGGTGCTTACCGACCGATTCGATCCAGTCTGGCTCAATTTTAGCCACCGTCCGGGCGTAGACTTTGGTGGTTTCGACCTGTTCTGCAGCCATGATCCATTTAGGTTTGGGCTTGAACAGGGCAGAACCCGGATGAATGAAATGCTTGATGCCGCGGGCACCGGTGTATTCATTTTGATCGTGGCGCAAACTGACATTGGACAACAAACCCGACAGCAGGGCTCGGTGAATCTCGGGGTATTCGCCGGGTGCCTGGTTGAGTTTCAGGGCCAGTTCGCCCTTGATGACCTCCATGATCTGACCGTGAATGTCATGCCATTCCTGCAATCTCAGATACGACAGAAAATTGTCCCGGCACCACTGCCGCAATTTACTGCGCGACAGGTGTTTTTTCTGCGCCTCAAATTCATTCCAGAGAGCCAGAAAACCCAGAAAATCGGACTGTTCCTGCCTGAAGCGGGCATGTTTCTGATCGGCTGCCTGGGCCTGTTCGGCAGGACGCTCACGCGGATCGGGCAGACTCAGGGCCGATACGATGATGATGACCTCATTCAGACAGTGTTCCTGACTGGCGGCCAGCAGCATGCGTCCCAGTCTGGGATCAACCGGCAACTGGGCCAGTTGTCGGCCAATGTCGGTCAGACGGCGTTGCTCATCCAGGGCATTCAGTTCCTGCAGGGTTTTAAGGCCATCCCGAATCAGGCGTTCATCCGGTGCCTCGACAAACGGAAACCGGGCAATTTCGCCCAGCCGTAGCGACTGCATTTGCAGGATGACGGCGGCCAGATTGGTGCGGAGTATTTCCGGATCGGTAAATTCAGGCCGGTTGCGGAAATCCTCCTGCGAATACAGCCGGATGCAGATGCCGGGACCGATACGTCCACAGCGTCCGGCCCGCTGTTTGGCCGAGGCCTGCGATATTTTTTCGATGGGCAGTCGCTGCAATTTGCTGCGGTGGCTGTAACGGCTGATGCGGGCGTAGCCGGTATCAATGACGGCACGAATCCCCGGAACCGTCAGTGAGGTTTCCGCCACGTTGGTCGCCAGCACGATACGGCGGGAGCCGGTCGGTTTGAATACCTTGTCCTGTTCAGCCACCGAAAGACGCGAATACAGCGGCAGTATTTCGCAGCGGCTGGCATGATGTTTCCGCAGGGATTCCGCCGTTTCCCGAATTTCGCGCTCGCCACTCAGGAAGATCAGGATGTCACCGGCCTGCTCGCGCCACAATTCATCCACTGCCGCCAGTATGGCCTGCTGTTCGCCGTTGTCGGTTTCGTCGCTTTCCTCCAGTTCTACCGGACGAAAACGTACATCCACCGGATAGGTGCGCCCGGACACTTCAATCACGGGCGCATCGTTGAAATGGCGCGAGAAACGCTGCGGGTCAATTGTGGCCGAGGTAATGATGAGGGTCAGATCGGGCCGTTTCGGCAGCAACCATTTAAGATAACCCAACAAAAAATCAATGTTGAGACTGCGCTCATGGGCTTCATCCACGATCAGGGTATCGTAGTGTTCCAGAAAGCGGTCGTTGCGGGTTTCGGCCAGCAAAATACCGTCGGTCATCAATTTGATCAGGCTTTCGGCCCGGGTATGATCCTGAAACCGCACCTTGTAACCCACCGCCTGACCCAGGGGTTGTTTCAGTTCCTCGGCGATGCGGGCCGCCACGGTACGGGCGGCGATGCGGCGTGGCTGGGTATGGCCGATGTAACCGGACAACCCACGCCCTGCCTCCAGACAGATTTTCGGCAACTGGGTGGTTTTGCCGGAGCCGGTTTCACCGCAGATCACCACCACCTGATGCGCCCTGATGGCCGCCAGAATGTCCTCCCGTTTTTCCACCACCGGCAGATCATCGGGGTAGTTGAGGGCAGGGACTGATTCTGCCCGGGCCAGGCGTGCCTGTACCGAGCTTTCGATCTGCGCGGCAATGGCCAGAACAGCCGGGTCAGCCGGATCACTGTCAGGCACCAGCCGACCGAGTTTTTGTCTAAGTGCATGGCGATCCCGCAGCAGGCAGAGGGGAAGCCGGTTTTTGAGGGTGTGGACAGAATCAGTCATACCAGGGTTGCGGATTTCAGGGTGAGGGCAAATGCCGAACTTTCCACAGCGGGGGTTCTGCTGTCAACCGGCTTGATTGCTTGATTGCCTGATTGCTTGCACGATAATATCGACCGCCTTCAACGGTTTAATCCTGTCTCCAGGCGATACACTGCTTTCTGCCCGCCGGGCAGACCATTTGCCGACAAAATCCATAACATCACTACAATTAAAGAGGACAACATCATGCCATTAATCATTTCAATGCTGCTCACGGTTGGCGTCATTTTCTGGTTTTACAAAACGGCGGAACGGCTGGGTTCCAAATCGGTACACTGGGCCGCAGCCGGGGCGATTGCCTATCAGGTGCCCGCCTGGGCCTGGATGCTGCTGGTTTCCAAGCCCTATCTCCAGAGTTTGCGGGGAGCCACCAAGACCGGCATGACGGCCATGCTGATCGGCCACTCCTGGATTCTGGTCGGGATTGTTGCCGTTTTGATCGTATACAAGTTCTTTCTGCTGAAGACCAACGTCAAGGCGGAAGACGGCACCTGATTGTTTGGTTACGGACGGTCGGGGGAGTATTGGCCTCCCCACCTTCCCTCGCCCGCCCAATCCCACCGCTGCATCCTGCTCCAATCGCGTGAATCCCCCCCTGCTTGACGTGTCCGGCCTCACTGTCCTGTTTGACCAGGGTCAGACCTCCCGTGCAGTGGTTGAGGACGTGTCCTTCCGTATTGATGCGGGCGAAACCTTCGCCCTGGTGGGGGAGTCCGGTTCCGGTAAATCCATCACTGCCCTGTCAGTACTG
>CAIVXW010000194.1 GCA_903910005.1 uncultured Methylococcaceae bacterium | reverse complement strand
TTTGTCCGACTTTACCCCGGGCGTTGACCGTATCATCATCGATCGAACCGGGTTGCCGGTAGGGAACGGGGATAACGTCATTGATCAGATGGCGGTCGTTGAAGGGCTGGCAGGGTTTTCGCCCGAAGCCGAATATGTCAGATTTGGCTCCCGCCTGACCGCCAGTCTCAACGCAGATACGGCAGCGGCCCTGATTCGGGCGGCGGATAGACCGTTTGCCCTGGGACACTCGGCCCTGTTTATCGTCAGTAGCCAGGAGCAGACCGGCATTTTTCATTTTGAGGCCAGTGATGTGGACAACCGGGTGGCAAGCCACGAACTGAAGTTGATCGGGCTGGTGGAAGGTGCCACACTGGAGTCATCGGATTTGAGTCTGATGTAAATCCGGATCGACGGGTTGGCAAACGCTCACCGCCTGCTGCCGGGAGGGGGGCGGTGTACTGCGGGTTGACCGGTCGACCGCCATATCGCCCCGGTCAGCGGTGACACCACGACAAAGGCCGCGCCCGGGGTATAATCCGCCCCCCTGTGCCATCCCGTCGTACCCTACCCCCAGCCTCCAGGTCATTCGCATGTCCGTCGAACCCCGATTCATCCACCTGCACCTCCACACCGAATATTCCCTGGTCGACGGCCTGATTGATGTCAAGCCACTGGTTAAACGCTGCGTGGCCGAGGGCATGCCCGCCGTGGCGGTAACCGATCAGTCCAATCTGTTTGCCCTGGTCAAGTTTTACCGGGCCGCCCAGGAGGCCGGCATCAAACCCCTGGCCGGGGCCGATATTCACCTGCAGAATCCGCTGGATCCACAGAACCCCCATGCCCTGACCCTGCTGGTGCAGAATGCCACCGGCTACCAACACCTGACCGCCCTCCTGTCACGGGCCTATCAGGAAAATCAGCACCAGGGTGTTCCCCAGGTCAAGCCGGAGTGGCTGAAGGCACTGCATCAAGGCCTGATCGTGTTGTCGGGTGCCGGGCGGGGTGATGTCGGCAAGGCCTTGCTGGCGGGTCACCACAGCGAGGCAGTCCGGCTGCTCACCGAGTGGGTGGCGGTATTGGGTGATCGCTATTATCTGGAATTGCAGCGTACCGGTCGCCCGGGCGAGGAAGCCTATATTGAGCGAGCCGTGGCCCTGGCAGCGGAGTATCAGGTGCCGCTGGTGGCCACCAACGATGTCCGCTTTCTCGACAGTGAAGACTACGAGGCCCATGAAGCCCGGGTCTGCATTCACCAGGGTCGGGTACTGAACGACCCGGAACGGCCACGTATTTACGCCGACCAGCAGTTTTTCAGATCCGCCAGTGACATGGCTGAACTGTTTGCCGATCTGCCGGAAGCCCTGGAAAACAGCGTCGAAATCGCCCGCCGCTGTACCCTGGAACTCACCCTGGGTCAGAACTTTCTGCCGGATTTTCCGGTACCGGCTGGCATGACGGTGGAAAGCTACTTTGCCGATCAATCACGTCAGGGTCTGGAGGAGCGTTTGAACACCCTGTTTGCCGCTGACACCGAATCAAACCGGCACAAACGTCAGCAGTACCGGGAGCGGCTGGAACTGGAAGTCGGAGTCATCAACCGGATGAAGTTTCCCGGTTACTTTCTGATCGTGGCCGACTTCATCCAGTGGGCCAAAAACCAGGGCATTCCGGTCGGCCCCGGACGCGGTTCCGGTGCCGGTTCGCTGGTGGCCTATGCCCTCAAAATCACCGATCTTGATCCCATTGCCTTTGAATTGCTGTTTGAGCGATTCCTCAACCCTGAACGGGTTTCCATGCCTGATTTTGACGTGGATTTCTGCATGGAACGGCGCGATGAGGTGATTGAATACGTCACCCAAACCTACGGCCGCGACAAGGTTTCCCAGATCATCACCTACGGCAGCATGGCGGCCAAGGCCGTCGTGCGGGACGTCGGTCGGGTATTGGGGCATCCGTATCCCTTCGTTGACCGTATCGCCAAACTGATTCCGTTTGAACTGGGCATTACCCTGGAAAAAGCCCTGAACGACAGCGACGATCTGAGACGTCTTTACCAAACCGATGAGGAGGTCACCACCCTGATCGACCTGGCCCGCTCGCTGGAGGGCGTGACCCGCAACGCCGGCAAGCATGCCGGTGGGGTGGTGATTGCGCCCTCGCGGCTGATTGATTTTGCGCCACTTTATTGTGAGGAAGACGGCAGCAATCTGGTCACCCAGTTTGACAAGGACGATGTGGAGGCGGTCGGGCTGGTCAAGTTCGATTTTCTGGGGCTGCGTACCCTGACCATCATCGACTGGGCCCTGCGTCCCATCAACGAACGGCGACTGGCAGCGGGTGAACCGCCCATTGACATCAACCACATTCCCTGCGACGACTCCAGAACCTACGACCTGCTGCGGCGTTGTCAGACCACGGCGGTATTCCAGCTCGAATCACGCGGCATGAAGGATCTGATCCGGCGGCTACAGCCGGATTGTTTTGAGGACATCATCGCCCTGGTGGCCCTGTTCCGGCCCGGGCCACTGCAATCGGGCATGGTGGATGATTACATCAACGTCAAACACGGCCGTGCCCGGGCGGAATATCCCCATCCGGTACTGGAACCCATTCTGAAACCCACCAACGGGGTCATCGTATATCAGGAGCAGGTCATGCAGATTGCCCGGGACATGGCTGGCTATACCCTGGGCGATGCTGATTTGCTGCGGCGGGCCATGGGCAAGAAAAAGGCCGACGAAATGGCCCGTCAACGACAGACCTTCGTCAGTGGCGCGGTAAATCTGCAGGTACCGGCGGAAACGGCCGGGTATATCTTTGACCTGATGGAAAAATTTGCCGGTTACGGGTTCAACAAATCGCATTCAGCCGCCTACGCCCTGGTGTCCTATCAGACCGCCTGGCTCAAGGCCCATTACCCGGCTGATTTCATGGCGGCCGTACTGTCAGCCGATCTGGACAACACCGACAAAATTGTGGTGCTGGTGGAGGAATGCCGCCAGATGAAGCTGACACTGCTGCCCCCGGACATCAACCGCTCGCTGTACCGCTTCAGTGTGCCAAAGGGCACCACCCTGCGCTACGGTCTGGGGGCCATCAAGGGCGTGGGTGAATCCGCCATTGTCGATCTCATCAGTGAGCGCGAGCGCGGCGGCGACTATGCCGACCTGTACGATTTCTGCCAGCGGGTTGATCTACGCAAGGTGAATCGCCGGGTACTGGAGGCCCTGATTCGTGCAGGGGCTTTTGACGGTACCGGCGTACACCGTGCCCAGCTTATGGCCCTGCTCGACGATGCCATCAAACGGGCCGAACAACACGGCAGCATGGCAGCAGCCGGGCAGGACGATCTGTTTGGACTGGGCGCGGATCGGGTGGCTGAATCGGTTCCAATGCAAACCACAACCGTCCCACAAACCACGGTTGAGCCCTGGTCAGAGGCGGAAAAACTGCATCAGGAACGGCTGGTTCTGGGCTTTTACCTCAGCGGCCACCCGCTTGGGCCTTACCAGGCCGAACTGCGGCATATCGTGACGGATGCGTTGGGCAAACTGCTGGAATCCATCAATCCGGACAAGGGCCATGGCTACCGTCGCCAGGAAAATCGCACCATTGCGGCTGGCCTGGTGATTGATGTACGTACCCGCACCAGTAAAACCGGTAAAAAAATGTCCTTCGCCATACTGGATGATCCCAGTGGCAAACTGGAAGTTGCGGTCTATTCCGAGGTACTGGAACAATACGGCGCATTGCTGGTGAAGGACACGCTGCTGGTAGTGGAAGGCAATCTGGGGTTTGATGAATTTGCCGGACAACCCCGTCTCACGGCCGAGCGTCTCCATACCCTGGAACAGGCCCGCGCAGCCCGACTGAAAAGTGTCACCCTGCACTGGCCCGTGACGGTAACCGAACGGGCCGAATTGCCCTCCCCCGTCGACGTCGTTGACCTCCTGCGCCCTTACCAGGGGGGATCCTGCCCGGTATTCATTGAATACCACAGCGAACACGCCAAAACCCTGCTGGAGTTGGGGTCTGACTGGAAAGTAAGACCGGACGACACCCTGCTGCATCAGTTGAAACGACAATTTGGCTCCGAGCGGATCCAGTTGCAGTATCGGCGCTAACACAAAGGGCAAGCTCTCGGATCCGCCCCCCCAAAAAAAAGGGCACCCGTAGGTGCCCCAAGCAGCGTCAAAGCGAAATCAAGGCGTTCAGAGGTGATAGGCCGTTTCACCGTGTTCGTTGATGTCCAGACCCTGGCGTTCGGTTTCTTCCGAGACCCGGACGCCTACCAGCAT
>CAIVXW010000193.1 GCA_903910005.1 uncultured Methylococcaceae bacterium | reverse complement strand
CCGATCTCGGTTCTAAGAAGCTGTTTGGAAATTCGCTTGGGAATCGGTAGGCTACGCACTTTTTATCCGTTAGAGCATGAGCAGTCCCAAAAAGAAGCGCAAAAAGAAACGTTATTCCAGCAACCTGAGTGAAGGTGCCTGGCGTTACCTCAAACCCTTGCTTCCTGCTTCCATCGTTGGCCGACCTCGGACATTAAGCCTGCGGCACATCATCAATGCCATCCTGTACGTCCTCAAAACAGGGTGCCAGTGGCGGCAACTGCCCCGGGAGTTTCCGTGCTGGACAGCGGTGTACTACTACTTCCGCAAATGGACGCTGAATGGAACCTGGAAGCGTATTCATGATGCCTTGCGTTCCCGCTTACGTGAAAAAAATGGCCGCCATCCACACCCCACAGCGGCCTGTCTGGACAGCCAGAGCGTCAAATGCACCGCCGTACCCGGGGAACGGGGCTACGATGCCGGTAAAAAGATCAACGGTCGCAAGTGTCATATTCTGGTGGATACGATGGGCCTGCTGTTAACCGTCGTCGTCACGGTAGCCAGCGTTCAGGATCGGGACGGTGCCCGTCAGTTATTGAATCAGTTACCGGAGTGCTGCCAGTGCCTTCGCCTCATTTGGGTGGATGGAGGCTATGCAGGCCAACTCGTACAATGGGTCGCCGAACAGTTCAAATTCTGCCTGAAAGTTGTGCTGCGCCCTCGGGAAAGCAGGAAATTTGTCTTGTTGCCGCGTCGTTGGGTAGTAGAACGTACATTCGGTTGGTTAAACCACTCTCGCCGTCTCAGCAAAAGCTATGAACGACTGACGCGAACCGACGAGGCCTGGGTTTACGTCAGAATGACCCACATCATGCTGAATCGCTTGGCCTAATTCGGTAATTTCCAAACAGCTTCTGAGTCGTTGAGCCATGGGTTGATGCTACTATGAATGTGCAGAAAGGCGCAAAAAAAAGAGGGGGACTGAAAAGTTACGCTTCGATTCTGCGAGCCAGTAGCAACCCCTCGCTTCTCCATACCGAATGGAATATGCCATGTCCAAATACACATCGACAAACTCAGGACACTTTAATCCGGCTCATGGATAGCTTTCCGAACCGTCTCGTTCCAGGCGACAGTGAAATCGACCAGCAGCTTCGGTATATGTCCCAGGCGCATGAGGGCTACACCAACCGGACTTCCAGTTGCTTGCCCAACGCCTTGGCGTATTTACGCAAGGTACCCACGCTGGGCGAATGCTTGCCGGACACCAGCGAGGCTTCCAGTCGTGCCACTGCGGATGGTTTCGTCCCCATGCGCTCGGCGACTTGCGCCTGGGACAAGCCGGTTTCACGGCGGGCGGCCAAAATCATGTCCAGCATCGGCATTTCTTCGCGTTCAATGCGTTCGTATTCGGCTTTGAACTCGGGGTCTTGCATCCATTCGGCCACCATTTTTTCATGGGTATCATCGGGCATCATGTTTGATCTCCTTCATACGGGTTTCAGCAAGCCGCCGTTCTTTCGGCGGGGTTTTCCGGGTCTTTTTGACAAAACTGTGCAGCATGACGATCTGCCTGCCCACCAAGGTGCAATAAAACACGCGGGCAAGGCCTTCCTGGCCCTTGAGCCTGAGCTCAAACAGACCGTTGCCAAAGCCTTCGGTATGGGGTACACCAAGATTCGCGCCCACTTCAGCCATGCGTTGCGTCAAGGCCGTATAGCGCACCCGCAAAGCCAGCGGCAACGCCTCAATATCGGCTTTGACGGTTTCATTGTAATAGGTGATGGTGTATTCCATGGTTAGCATGATAACAAATTTGTTAATATCCGGCCATGGTCAGGCAGTTGTCCACTCTTCGGCAGTCCATTGCCCTGGGGATTCGTCAACCTTTTTTATCCACAGGCAGGGTGTAGATGTGGTGCAGGAGGTGGCCAACCTGTTCGGGAAGCAGCGGTGGCAGGCCTTGGGCGAGGTGCAGTTTGATGCGTTCCAAAAACAGCGGTTTTTTAGCGGGAAGGGAGTAAGTTCCAACTTTTTTGCCGGATAAAATAATGGCTTTAACTATATCGCCAGTTTGAAAACCTTTGACAAATTTAGTACGGGGAACGTAGCGGGACGGGAAGCCATGCTTGTCTGTTCGGCACATTTGTCGGCTACCGTGCCCCTCGGATTTAATCCTTAGCGGCTGATTTGTGAGTAGTGTCAACCTATTGATGGTGCCTACACATGCCGCATCAATCCAGTGCGTTGTTGGGTAAATTTAACCGCGTGCGATTAAATTTTGTTTGTCCGCCCGAGCCAGTTGAAACAGGTAATCCGGTGGTTTTTAGCGCATTGAACAATGCCCATCGGGTAGAATTAAGGGAAATCGACGGAAGACTGCCGCCTTTTTCTGGTTCAGTAACAACCTCGCTTGAGCGGGGTGAACTGGATCGCGAGGTTGCTTATTGGTGTCGATAACAAAAACATGATTTGACATAAAATTTCTCCAATTTCTTGGGTAATGTTCGCTTAGCCAATGTTATTTAGGCTTGTTAGGCTAACCACACTGTCTTACCCCTCGTAAAACTGTTTAATGATTAGCGATAGAGCCACAAACTAGCGTCGCATTCGTGGGTATCGTGACCTAAATAACGGAGTCCTCAAGTGACTTAGGCGGGTCAGCTACCTATTGGGAAGGCACGAAGCCTCGCCATTTAGGGCGGGGTGCTGACGTCGTGTACTCTTGTGCGAGCGGGCTGGTTGAATCGCTTGAAACAAATTCACGAGCTGACACGATGTCAGCAAGTTTTTGTTTCAAGGTGGCAATTCAACGCTGAATCGAAAATGCACTGCAGTTGGAGAGGCGGTGAAGTCAGCATGGAGTTGTACACTTTGCGGAGAATTGCTACGATTGTGGTAACGCAATTTATGAGGGGAATGCCATGACGACATCCACATCCATCCGTATCAACCAGACGCTTTACGATCAGGCCCGTAACGAGGCCGTTGCTGAGCACCGAACCATTGCTGGTCAGGTCGAATACTGGGCCAAGGTCGGCCGTGCCGCACTGGACAACCCCGACCTGCCCGTCAGCTTCATTGTCGAGTCACTGGCCTCAATGGCCGAACCACGCGAGACGACCACTCCATTCGTGCCCAGAAGCCGTCAGCAATGAGCTATCAGCTGGAGCAAACTCGACGCTTCGCTCGCTCCTACAAGAAACTGCATGACAACGTCGCCGCCGATGTCGATACCGCAGCGGCGCAAGTTGCCAAAGACCCTTCTGTCGGCGAACGCAAGAAGGGGGATTTGGCGGATTTGTATGTCTACAAATTCCATAGCCAAAGCCAACTGTATCTGCTGGGCTACACCGTCGATGACGACATACGTTTGGTCTTTCTCGAAGCGGTTGGCCCACACGAGAATTTCTATCGCGATCTCAAAGGTTCGTAATTCAAGCCAGACCAGGTTCTGTTGACATAGGCTATCGCAGCCAGATGAGTACGGCAGCGAGTCACAGAAACTCCACATAATTACGCTTGAGCTTTTCAAATAGCGAAAAAATGCGTCGATAGTGTTTGATTTTGCCGAAAAAGCATTCAATCAAGTGGCGTTCCTTGTACGCGAACCCGTCACATTCACGGGGGCTGATGCGGTTGACGCAGGGTGGGATGATAGCCTCCATCCCCCGTGCCTCAAGGACCGCGACGAATTTATCACTGTCATATCCCTTGTCCGCTGCCAGTGCCTGGGCACCTTCCAGGGTGAGTTGCAGCAAGGCCTCCGCTTGCCCGATGTCACTCCCCAACGACCACCCCGCCCTTCGGGCACCCCTACCAAAATTCCCCTCCTCCGGAGGGGTGGCAGAAAGAAGTGCCAGATTCAACTGAAAAAGTACGTCGAATGCATTACTTCCGTAACATCAAACCCTGGCAGGAACGGAACCTCCGGTGGTTTCCGGGCTGGAGAGTCCTGAGTACACAGCCCTGCTGCCTGCCATTGGTTGACCAGAGCCAGTAAGTCTTTTTCCACGGCACTGAAACCGTCCCTCTCAACAGGTTCAAGATCGGCGACCCGCCGCACGACCGCACACCAGTCCACGAAATGCTGCAGCGGGCTACAGGTGCCACTGTATACTTCCACAAAGGCGGTACGTATACACTCTGCCAGTACGGCGGCATCCGCCGGGTGGGTGGCGTAGGAATCATGTACCACGCTGAAGTTACGCACCCCCCTCAAAGATGCCAGATTGATGGTTTTGACCAGGTGGGCAGAATCAAAACTGTGAATGAAGTTGGGCAGTATTCCCTGCCTTTGCGACCTCTTGTCCTGCTCGTCCAGCAGCACATCGTAGGCAATCCGGTGTTTCAGGCCAAACCGGGAACGGGCAATCTCGGTTTTCTGGATTACAAAACCACGCTGAATGGCACAAAAACCGGACGGCGTGACCCAGATGACCGGAAGGTTTTTATCCAGTAGTGGAGCAATGCTTTGCTTCAGACAGGCGGTGAATTCCTCAATGACAGGATACCGCTGTTTCATCGCCTGCTTCAGGTATTTTTCCAGGCATTCGGCCACGCTGTCCCGAAATTCGAGGTACTCTGCTGTAAACTTTTTGTCGTTGTCGGGAACCTTGGGGTTCTCGCCGGTATATTCTTTATATTTTTCGGCAAGAACTGAACGGGATTGCTTTCTCAGAATTACCTTAATGATCTTTTTCAGTTGGGTAGCCCCGTAGGGAATCACCATGACCACCCGCTTGGCCAGTTCCCGGTCAACAATATCGCTACCGTATTGCTTCAAAAACGCCCGGGCCTGCTGTTTGCCGAGTTCCTTCTTCCTGGCTTCCCCTTCTGCTTTCTTTAAGGCCTCGGCTATCTCCTCCGCTGACTTGCCGGTTTTCGTTATGGTCGGCCTGGCTACCCTGGCGTCATCCCCGGTATCGCCCTGCAGGTTTGCCAGCGCGGCCTGGGCTACCTCCAGATAAATATCATGTGGCAGGGAATCCGGCAGCACGTTGGTAGCCTCCGCTAGTGCCCGATCACCGGTCATGGCCGCAATATGCTGCAATCCATTGCAGGTACCATCCTGATGCACCGGCAGTGAGCAGTCGACCCCGGCACCGTGCTGGAGATAATCTGCCCAGGCAAAACAGAATGCCAGAAACTGAAACGGTTTTTTGGCTACATCCATCCACCACCGGCCGACAGCGGGATTTTGTGCCGTGGCCAGGATGTTGTCACGCTGCTGTTCCACCCAGCGATACCGCTGCTCCAGGTTCAGGTCATAGTGTGTCCCGGTGAGACCAATATCCCGCGATATTACGTCACTCCTGACCTGCTGGCTGCCGTGAATGGCTAACGGTGTGACCCCGGCTTCGGTGAGGGGTTTGGGATCGGCAAACTCCAGCAAGGCTTTGGTCAGGTCGTCGCCATAGGGCGATAACCATTTGGCTTTGGCATACAGCCTGCCCCGGGTATCGGCATGATAGGCAAAATAAAATCGGTCTCGGCTTTGCAAATCAGCCAATAGCTGATGATTCAAATAGTTGCCATGATCTTCATGCCCTTGCGTCGGCTTCCGCCATTTTCCATACAATCGCCATCCCGGTTGCCTGAATCGCCACGAGGACTTCTTGCGGCTGACATCCAGCAGATTCTTCCGGATCCAGTAGCGCGGCGTTCCATCATCCTTCTCCTCCTCCTTGTTCTCCTCCTTGTTCTCCTCCTTGTTTTTCTTCTTGTTTTTCTTCTTCTCCGCAGGATTTTCAGATACCGCAGCCAGTTCAGCAATCAACATCAGGTCATCAATGGTCTGCATCACCCGTGCGTTGATGCGCCAGGGGGTGTTTTGCAAGGCATTGACGGCGGCAAATACCTCGGCATTGGGCAATTGGGCCACGGTCGCCTGAAAACTCTTGATAAACTGATTACTACCCTTGAAGGTATAAAAAGGCATTTTGTCGCAATAATAACCGCCGGAATAAATACTGCCATTGGTGATGTCCCAGGGGCGGGGTGGTATCAACAGGGGAGCGTGCTGCGGCACCATCCGGCTTGACTGCCTGGCAGATGCATTCATGATGAAATCAATAAGTAGCGGCGTTGCAGCCAGATGGTTGACAGTTTTTTGGCCTTGCTGAATTACTACTATTTCAAATAATGGTGTTGAGGCAAAAATCGTGTCCTCTCCGGCTAGCAGCGACAGCAGGTCATTGGCAAACGCCATCCCCTGACGGGCATCAATACCGTGTTCAGTCAGGGCGTTGTCAATAATCTCCTGCCGCTCAATTCTGGTTTCTTTGGACAGACGAATGGATTGCAACAGCTTTATTTTTCTGGCCAGTTCACTGTTCTGGCCCGGATCATCCCCCCTGCGACTGTCTTCAATAATCATCGCCAGCTCGGTCAGAATCGCCTGCCAGATTCGGGTCACCACTTTAGCCAGAGTGGGCCAGGGATACATCTGCCCGCGATCATTTACCAATTCTTCCTCATCTTCATCCAGGCCGCTCGACTCCGGGGGGTTACCTCCCAGGTTACCCATGTCTTCCAGCACACAGCGTAACATTTCATACAGGGTAATGCTGAACAGGATTTCCGCAAACTCAGCCCAGGTTTTCTTGCTTTTTTCTGTGGCTTTTTTGTCCAGCAATTCTTCAATCGCAAACGCCTTCCAGACCGCGTCAGACTCAGCGGGTCTGCCGGATTTTTTTCTGCTGTCCAGTATCAATTGCCTGAGACTTTGCCTGAATCGTGAATAGCTGTCTGCCAGGGGTAACTTGTCATCATGAAGATCCGTAAGACCCAGCAGCAGGCGAATGGCTTCACTGAAGACTTGACCCCGCAAAAACTGGCCACCGCCACTGGACTGGCCAAAATCAAGGCCACGTTCACGTTGTTCCTGTTCCCGGATTTGTTCCGGGGTTATGTGCGCCAGGGTGGCCGGTAACAGTGTACTCATGGTTGTCAAACTTGATTGGTTGAATTAGTTGATGGTGAGGCGGTCAGGGTCTATTTGCACGTAATAGATGGACGATGTTTTTCTTTTTTGTTCACCCCTGACCTGAAAGGAATACCCGTCCGGCAAGGCACTTTTCAGTTCACTCAGTGGCTTGCTCATATCCTTTACCCGCAGTTTTACGAACGCTTCATCGCCTTCACGCTGCCAGTGTTCGGGCCACCGGTTACGCGGCAGCGTCAGTGCCGACAGCCCTTTGGCTTGCCTGGATTCAGTGACCTGACAGCGTTGCAGACAGGCTGCCAGATTGTTGCGATGCTGATAGCAGTCCTTGTTCGGATTGAATACCGGGTGACCGGCTTCCTGATTGGCGTGTTCACAGAGGAACAAATGCAATGCCATTGACAGGGGCGAGAGGGTTTGCGTGATCCTGCATCCATCCAGATAAATGGCTCTTTCCGCCAGGCACAGGCGAATGTCGGCTTCGCCGGACTGATCGCGTAAATACCGCTGAAACAGGTTTACGGCATCTTCATAGCGAATACCATCCTTGAGCGGGTCATCAGTATGTAACAAATCCTTGAAACGTGACCCCATTTTGACCAGCGGCTGTTCGGCATAATCAATATGTGCATGGGCTTCGACATCAGTACGGGCCGGAAAGTAAAAATCCTTTTTGAGTTCATATTCAGTGGATACCAGAACATGGGACAAATCATCACAGGGGCGGGCGAACCAGCTCATGCACTGCCCCAGAAAATACCCCATGGTTTTTCTGCCACCGGCCAGGGAAGCATGTAAAATGCTGTCATCGTTGTTAATGAACTTTACTACGGCAGCAAACAGGGTATTGGCCGTCGACAAATTATCCTCGGTGGTACGGATGTCAGAGAGTGGTTCTCCGCTCGAATCCTTGATAACTTCGATGTATTCCGGCTTGAATCGCCATAAGGCATTATACTCTTCATTGAACCTGGCAATCTGGCCGGATTCCACGGGTTCTCCCAGCAGTATATCGTGCATTTTCCTGCCTCCTTCCACCGTGGTAATGATATGAACTTCGCCTTTTGTAATGTTTTTCTTCCATAAGCCGAACAGGGATTCAGTAATAATGGCCGGAGTAGTTCCGGCAACACATAATAAAACGTGTTTCTTCTGCATGGGTCAATCCAGGTAATATCACAAAGTGGGGGCGGCCGCCTGCCCGTTGCCGTCCCGGGCATGGAATGCCCTGATTACGCTTCTCCCAGCCAGTCGAGTCGGGCCAGTTCGTAGGGTATGTTTGCCATTTCCCCGGCAGTCAGTATCTGACCTTCCGGTAATCGGGTTTTAATGCGAAACACCACAGCCTGATCACCGCTGCCGAGTTCTACCTGGATCCGGTTGGCGGCAATCGGCATGTCCAGCAAGTGACTCAACAACTCTGCGGTGCTGTCATGACCGATGGCCGAGGTAAAAGCGGTCGTCTGCAACAGGTGGCGGGCAGCCTCAACCGACAAGGGAGAAAACTGCCACAGACCGTAGCGGGTTAATACGGGCGAATTCATCAGGTAAATCATCGGTGTCTTCATTCTGGTGTGCGGCAATGGCAGGCAAAGTGGAAGCCGTTGCCCGGGACTGGCGATCGTCAGGATGGACTTGTCCAGTTTTTCAATGTCAAATCATGAGACGGTCTCGGTCGACCACTCAAATTTTGCATAGGCCTTCGCGCATCAAATACCCCGGTATTTCTCGGGAAATTTTGGTGGATATTGCGAATATGACTGAAAAACATCTCAACCCGACGATCTGATGTATAAAAATGAATTTTCTGGCCTGGTGTAATTTCAGCCAGGCAATACAAGTACCCTATCAGGGCCGAATCAATGCCATCCAGAATTTTTTCCATGCCTTTCCTGTGCTGGTTACTTTTTCGTTTCAGCCAGTTAAGCAGATTCTGATCTGACAGAATCTGTATATCTCTGGCCAGTTCATCGGCAACGGCAAACGGGGAACGAATGAACCCTGCATCCAGCACGGATACGCGC
The DNA here is from genome assembly GCA_903910005.1 of uncultured Methylococcaceae bacterium. Lineage (GTDB taxonomy): Bacteria > Pseudomonadota > Gammaproteobacteria > Methylococcales > Methylococcaceae > CAIVXW01. The sequence goes on along the minus strand of CAIVXW010000193.1, from coordinate 2,351 downwards.
TTCAGTTCCGGTTTGCCCAGTATCTTGTTGTCAATCTGATCAACCAGACCGGACAGGTCACGAAACCTGAGCTTTAGTTTCGGTAGGTCAAGACTCATATCCAGATCTTTTTGCAGAAACACCCCCAGAAACTCTGCCCATACCAGATCAGGGATGTACACCGGATTTTGGTTTTCCTCCATGAACTGGCGTATACGTCCGGCGGTCTTCGCGTCAAACCATTTATCGTTTCCGCATAACCGGGGCGACAGGGCACAGGCCCAGTCGATCAGTATGTTGGTATCAATCAGGTAAGCAACATCAGGTTTCATGCGCTGTATTCTCCAGTTGCATCGGTGGCTGCATTGAGTTCATCCAGTTGGTGTTCCAGTTCCTGCTGAAGGTCGTCCGGTAGCTCATCCTGCCATGAATCCAGTATCCCCTCCGGCAGGCTGACAGTGAGGCCAGCCAGAGCGTCACTCTCTGCCTCAAATATCTCCCGACGCCCGTGCCATAACAGGGCTGCCGAGACGGCCTGTTGCAATTCCTGCAACCACTTGGGGCCAAGCAAATCAATCATGCGGAAGGGATGGGCATTGGCTACATACAGAATGGATTTACGCAGGCGGTTGCTGTCTTCGGCATTACAGACCACGATGGAATGCGGATACGGCTGTCCGGCCATCATCCGGTCAATCTGGGCCAGTTGCCGTTGCCGGGTACTGAACTCCGGTTGAATCAATACCCTGAAGGCATACCGTCCAGTGTCGGCCTGGCTTTCCATAAACGTGTCGGGCTGAAGATGTTCCAGCCGGAATGAAGCCGGCAGGGCACTTCGCAATTGGGCCATGGCCTGTTCGGCCAGAGCTGCATCCCCACACACGATCAGTCCTGTTTCCGGATATCTGGTTACGGTTAAACCCGGATCAATTCCATCCCGCAACTCAACAGCCTGTCTTACCTTGTCCAGCAAAACACCGACACTGGAACCGGCTTCTCCCTCCTCATCTTTGGCCACATACCCGAAACAATGGGCATTGGCGGCAGCAAACCAGTGGGTAACCGTACCGGCTCCGCTGAACAGGATCACCCGGGTTTTGTTATACAGCGAAACGAACCGCTGCAACAGCTTGACGCCATCGCCTGCCGCAGTATCAGGTCTATGGTGCATGTCAATATCCAGGATAAAGACATCATAGTACTGTTGATAGTAGGCATCGATAGCCGCACTCATGGTGTCAAAAAAATCAATTTCATACCCTTCATCCCGCAAGCGGCTGAGGGCGTTTACTACCACCGTCTGGGTGGGTTCATCATCCATGAACAAAATTTTTGCTGGTGTACTCATGCAGGTTTCTCCTACTTCTGTAGTGTGATAATGAAGTGGGCACCGGATTCAGGTTGTTCCGGTGCCATTTCCAGTGTACCTTCCATGCGTTTAATGGCTTCACGGGCATTATAAAGTCCAAGCCCGGTTTCCCGCTGTATGCCCTTTGAACTGACATATTTGCTGAATATATCCTGGCGGATGGCCGGGTCAATGCCTCCGGCGTTGTCAACAAGATGCAGGTGTACTGCTGTCGGTGTCGATTCAATACGCAGGGTGATCGCTCTTTTATCTTCCGGTATCGCGTTTCTGATAAAGGCTTCCAGTGCATTGTTCAGCAGATTGTTCAGTGCCAGTCGCACATAGGATTCATCCATTTCAAGTGAGACTTCAGTCTCGCCGCAAACGGTAATCGGCACTGTGGAAAAGCTGGCCTTGAGCGGCACCATGATATCCATTATCTTGCCAACCCTGTAGTCCGGTTGTCGATCCTGAACGAACCGGTGTATGCCCATAATGTGACGCAGTCCGTTTTCAATGTCCTGTACATAGCCTGTAGCAGTCAAGGCAAGGTCGGCAGGCTGATTTTCCAGATATTCCCTGAGTTTTTCAAACGTGGAAAACAAGCCACCCAGACTGTTATTGACATCATGATCAAAACGGCGAATCTGCTCGTCAATCATTTGTCGACGGATGATGTCTTCCCTGCGGCGCAGGGCAAATTGGTCATCCGGGCACAGTTCCAGGGATTGGCGGAGCAACTCCCGGGCCTGTTGTTCCGTGTTTTGGCCGTGGCCATGAAAAAAATATACCATATCCGCCAGCATGTTCAGCATGGCTGAGCGTTCGCTTTTGTATTGGTCAGGGTTTTCTCCGGCAATTTCAAGATAGAGCGAGGCAAGGCTTTGAATACAGGGCATTATCAACCGGTAATCAGACTCCATGCGAACGTCAAACAGGGTTTTGCGAAGCACCTTGAGTACCAGTTCCCTGCTCCAGGCGTGGCGCATGGCATCTGTCCACTGGCGGGCCTCCCCGATGCGCT
>CAIVXW010000192.1 GCA_903910005.1 uncultured Methylococcaceae bacterium | reverse complement strand
TCATGAAGCGGGTTCTGATTATTCCGGCCCTGACCGCCGGGGGGGCCGAACGGGTCATGTCCATCATGGCCAATCATTGGGCCGCTCTCGGCCAGACCGTCACCCTGCTGAGTCTGGATGATGGCAGCCAGCCGCCTTTTTTCGAACTGCATCCCGGTGTTCATCACCGCTGCCTGGGTCTGCTGGCCGACTCGACCACTCCGCTTGATGCATTGTTCAACAATTTGCAGCGTTTGCGGGTATTGCGCCGGGCCTTGCGCGAAGAAGCCCCGGCCGTGGTCATCAGTTTTCTGGACAGCACCAACGTGCTGACCCTGCTGGCCAGTCGTGGTCTCAATCTGCCCGTGATTGTGGTCGAGCATATTGATCCGGCCCGCTATCCGCTTAAACCGGTCTGGGTCGCACTCCGGCATCGGGTTTATCCACTGGCTGATCAGGTGGTGGTGCTGACCGAACGGGCCCGGGACTATTTTCCGCGCTCCCTCCATCCCCGCTGCCGGGTCCTGCCAAACCCGATACTGCCAGCACCGCCAAGTCCCCTCCCCTCCTGTCCGCGCCCGTTTTATCGGTTGCTTGCCATGGGCCGACTGGTTGAGCAGAAGGGGTTTGATCTGCTGCTGACGGCCTTTGCCGCATTGCGTGATGCATTTCCTGACTGGATATTGACCATCCTGGGAGACGGCCCGCAACGCCAATCGCTGCAGGCTCTGGCCGAGTGCCTGGGTATTGCTGACCGGGTTGAGTGGTGCGGCATCGTCAGACAGCCTGAGACCTGGTTGCAGGATGCCGACCTGTTCGTTTTGTCTTCCCGTTATGAAGGCTTTCCCATGGCACTGTGTGAAGCCATGGCGGCGGGGCTGCCGGTGGTTGCCGCCGATTGCCCGACCGGGCCGGGTGACATCATCCGGGATGGCATCGACGGCGTGCTGGTGCCAGTGAACGATCCGCAGGCCCTGGCTGCGGGTCTGCGCGGCCTGATGCAGGCACCGGCAGAACGACAGCGACTGGGACAGGCAGCCCGCGCCATCACCGATCGCTACGGCGTGAACACGGTCATGGGGTTGTGGGATCAACTGCTTGCTGACCACGGGTCGTGAAATGGCGTATACTGCACATCACGGCAATCCGTCGGCATCCCTGAGATTTGACATGCGCTACTGGCTGATGAAATCCGAACCCGAGGCGTTCGGAATTGATGACCTGATGAACCGTCCCGGCCAAACCGAAGCCTGGGATGGGGTCAGGAATTATCAGGCCCGCAACATGATGCGGGATGAGATGAGGGTGGGTGATTCGGTGTTTTTCTATCACTCCAACTGCGCCCTGCCGGGTATTGTGGGCCTGGCCTGCATCGCCCGCGAGGCGTATCCTGACAGCACCGATCCGGCCAGTGCGACGGCAAAGCCGCGCTGGGTGGTGGTCGATGTGCAGTTTGTCAGAAAACTGGCCCGAACCATCAGTCTGACCGAACTCAAAACCTGGCCTGAACTGGCAGACATGCCGCTGGTTCGACGCGGCAACCGGCTCTCCATCATGCCGGTGACTCCCGGGCAATGGAACTTCATCCTGTCGCTGGAATAGCCGTCAGCGGCATGTCAGCACCCCCGACCGAAACCTGGCAGAGCCCTTATGAGGGGCTGGTGCAGCACGGTTTGCTGACGCAGGATCAACTGCATCGTTGCCTGCTGCGGGCGGCAGACCAGGGCGTTGATCCGATCCTGTGGCTGATGGACGAACAGGGGCTTACCGCCCCCCAGATAGGGCGGGTATTGGCGCAGTTTTACCGGGTTCCGTATCAACCCTATGATCCCGCATTGTCACTGGCCACTGACCGCCTGGCGATGGTCAAGCTGTCCTACCTCCGCCATGTGCGTTGCGTGCCCCTGCAGGGTTTGGATGACGAAATCGTGCTGGTGCTGGATGATCCCGCCAATGACCGCCAGGTGCGGGAGATTCGCCAGGTTCTGAAGCTGGATCGGGTCACACTGCGGGTCTCGTTGCCGACAGAAATACTGCGATTTCTGGAAGGAGCCCAGCCGGGAGGGACACCGGATATCCGCGCCCTGGTTGACCGGCTGGAAGACGGGGCGACGGCTGAACATTTCACTGACATCACCGCTACCGATCCGGTACTGGATGAAAATGCCGCCCCGATCATTCAACTGGTCAATCAACTCATTACCGACGCCGTCGGCATGGGGGCTTCCGATATCCATATAGAACCCGGGCAGGAGCGGTGGCCAGCCCAGGTGCGGTTCCGTATTGATGGCCTGTGCCGCGACATCCTTAAAATTCCCGCCAGTCACGTCCCCGCCGTTCTGTCCCGCATCAAGATCATGGCTCGCCTCGACATTGCCGAGCGGCGCAAACCGCAGGACGGCAAGTTCAGGCTGGCCGTTGATCGTCATCCGGTTGACATCCGGGTGGTCACCCTGCCTACGGTAAACGGTGAGACGGCGGTACTCCGGCTTTTGGTCAATGAGGGCGGTCTTCCGCTTGATCAGCTCAGCCTCAGTCCCGACAACCTGCGGATTTTGCGGGAACTGATGAACCGTCCACACGGCCTGTTTCTGGTGGTGGGACCCACCGGCTCCGGTAAAACCACCACCCTGCACGCACTGCTGGGACATCTCAATACCCCGGAGCGCAAAATCTGGACGGCTGAGGATCCGGTCGAAATCACCCAACCGGGTTTGCAGCAGGTTCAGGTTCATCCCCGCATCGGGTTTGATTTCAGTGCGGCCCTGCGGGCCTTTCTCAGGGCAGACCCCGATGTCATCCTGATTGGCGAAATGCGTGATGGCGAAACCGCCCATACCGCCCTGCAGGCCTCCCTGACCGGTCATCTGGTGTTATCAACCCTTCACACCAACTCGGCCCCCGAAACCCTGATCCGGTTGCTGGATCTGGGCCTGGATCCGCTGCACTGTGCCGACTCCCTGCTGGGCATTCTGGCCCAGCGGCTGGTCAGGGTTTTATGTCCCCGCTGCAAGCGGCCAGCCCCGGCAGAGCCTGCGGATGTCGGCCAACTGGTGGCTATCCTGGGCGAGGCCCATCCCGTGCTGATGAATGGGCAGCAAACGACACCGCTGTTATACCAGGCGGTGGGGTGTTCACACTGCGGCGGGTCAGGTTACCGGGGGCGAATGGGCATTCATGAGTTGCTGGTGGGATCTCCGTCCATGAGGGCCCTGATTTCGGGCCGGGCCAGCGTAACCGCCATCCGCGAACTGGCCCTGCGTGAGGGGATGCACACCCTGCTGCAGGATGGCGCGGCCAAGCTGTTGCAGGGACATACCGATCTGCGTCAACTGATGCGGGTGGCAACCCCGCATTGAATCAAAAAAAACGGCCCCGTTTCCCTCGGGAAGCGGAGCCGTTGTGGCCGTGAACTACGGCGGCGTTCAGTCAGCCACGGGCCTGTCAGGCCTCAAGGGCAGCCAGACGGCTTTTCAGCAGTTCTTCCAGGGTTTCCAGAGCCTTGGTGAAGCCGTCAATACCTTCCTTCAGCTTCTCGTTGGCCATACGGTTTTCCTCGTGCATACGGTCGAAAGTAGCCTTGTCCATGGTCAGCTTTTCAATGTCGGCAGTGGCTGCCCTGGCGGCATCCAGTTTGCGCGGCAATTCACCTTCGGTGGCCTGCAACTCACCCAGCAGTGACGGGGCGATGGTCAGCAGATCGGAACCGGCCAGTTCGGTGATTTCACCGATGTTGCGGAAGCTGGCTCCCATGACTTCGGTCTGGTAGCCAAACTTTTTGTAGTAGTTGTAAATCTGGGTCACTGACAGCACGCCCGGATCTTCGACCGGTGCATAGGAATCACGACCGGTGTCTTTCTTGTACCAGTCGAGGATACGGCCTACGAAGGGAGAAATCAGGGTGATGCCGTTTTCGGCGCAGGCAATGGCCTGGTGCAGACCGAACAGCAGGGTCAGGTTACAGTGGATGCCTTCCTTCTCCAGCACGGCGGCGGCCTGTATGCCTTCCCAGGTCGCGGCAACCTTGATGAGGATGCGCTTGCGATCAATGCCGGCGGCTTCGTACTGCTTGATGATGTCACGGCCCTTGGCGATGGTGCCCTCGATGTCATACGACAAACGGGCATCCACTTCGGTGGAGACGCGGCCCGGAATGATTTGCAGGATTTTCAGGCCAAACGCTACGGCCAGGCGTTCAAACGCCAGTGAAGCAACCTGTGAGGCGGGCGCATCGGCCCCGCAATCGGCCCGGGCGGTTTTCAGGGTTTCATCGACGATGCCCTGGTACTGCGGCATTTGCGCGGCGGCAGTGATGAGGGATGGATTGGTGGTCGCATCACGGGGTTTGTAGGTTTCTATCGCCTGTATGTCCCCGGTATCGGCGACCACAACAGTCATCTCTCTCAGTTGATCCAATAAATTCATGTCGGGAACCTCGTTGCTTTTGGTTTGATGGGATTGTCCGGATTGCCGCTCTGAAACGGGCGGATTAGGATACATGGAATGAGCCGGATTTCACAAGCCGGTCAACCCTCTGCGACTGACGCTACTGACGATTTTGGGCCATCGGATCAGGCGTTTGGGGGGCCATATTATACTTTTCGAGGGGGTGGCGATTCGGGGGGGCGGTAGTACCGGGAAAGCCGGTCACATCCGGTCCAACGGGCTCACCACCCCCTGGCCGCCGCGATTGAGGACATGGGTATAGATCATGGTGGTACTGACATCCTTATGACCCAGCAACTCCTGAACGGTGCGGATATCGGAGCCGGACTGGAGTAAATGGGTGGCGAATGAATGGCGCAAGGTGTGGCAACTGGCCGGTTTGGTCAGTCCCGCCGCGCGCACGGCCTTTTTCATGGCCCGTTGCAGGGACTGCTCATCGACATGATGTCGTCGTGTCATGCCGGAACGAAGGTCGACCGAGCGGTCTCGCGCCGGAAACACATATTGCCAGCCCCATTCCCGCGCCGCGTTCGGATACTTTCGCGCCAACGTATAAGGCAGGTAAACCTCGCCAAAACCCTCTTCCACGTCATGTTCGTGGATCAGCCGGACTTTCTCCAGGTGCATGCGCAAGGGCTCGATCACCGTTTGCGGCAACATCGTCATCCGATCCTCTTCGCCTTTGCCGTCGCGCACGGTGATTTGCCGATAGCCGAAATCCACGTCCTTCACCCGCAAGCGGGCGCATTCCAGCAGCCGCAAGCCGGCCCCGTAGAGCAGTTCCGCCATCAGACCGTGTTGGCCGTCCATTCGGGCCAATACCCGCCGCACCTCTTCCACCGTCAACACCACCGGCAGGCGTTGCGGCTTTTTCGCACGGGTGATGTCGTTCATCCACGGCAGGTCGATGTCCAGCACTTGTTTATACAGGAACAGCAAGGCACTTAATGCCTGGTTTTGAGTGGACGCCGCGACCTTGCCCTCCACCGCGAGATGGCTCAGGAACTGTTCCACCTCCGCCGCGCCCATATCTTTCGGGTGTCGCTCATGGTGGAAGAGGATGAAGCGTTTGATCCAGTCCAGATACGCCTGTTCGGTGCGAAGACTGTAATGACGCAGCCGAATGGCGTCCCGCACCTGTTCCAGCAGGCGGGGTGGAGGGGTCGCGGTGAAGGGGGGCGGACTCTCGGACAGTGGCGTGTTTGTGTGAGGCATGGGCGTAAAGACCTTGGAAACTCAGCCGAACAGTATCCAGGCTCATTGATTAGATGTCAATGTTGACGCAAAAAAAATTATCCGATACACTCCATTATCGGATTCGGCCTCATTTCCAGGGCCGACATCATGTTGGGCCCGGCCCCGGGCAAGGGCCACCAACCTAAGACGGGACAGCCGTCAAACCCAGCGGATTGCGGACGGCTGACTTTTTTCGCTGTCGGGGAAGGGGGAGTTCGC
>CAIVXW010000191.1 GCA_903910005.1 uncultured Methylococcaceae bacterium | reverse complement strand
GTCTATCAAGCGTTCGTCAACCCCTTCGTAGCGTCCTGCCACCAGAATCAAGCGATCCAGGGCAGCAAACCGGATCATGGCATCCTGATTAAGCAAGCGGCCTTGCGGGGTCAAAAACACGGTAGTCGCCGGTATTTGGTCATCCCGGCGGGCAGCCCGTATGGCAGCCTGCAAGGGTTCTACCTTCATTACCATGCCTGGCCCGCCGCCGTAGGGTCTGTCATCTACCGTACGATGCCGATCAGCGGTGTAATCGCGGGGATTCCACAACTTCAGGGTTGCGTATCCGGCATCGAACGCACGACCAGTGACACCGCAACAGGCCGTCTGCCTGACAATATCCGGGAACAGGGTGACAACATCGAACCGCACGGACGTCAAAAATCCTCGTCCCAGTCGACCAGGACATACCCTGCCGCCAGATTGACTTCCCTGACAAACCGCCCTTGTACAAAAGGAACCAGCCGTTCCCGATCTCCGGCCAAAACCATTACATCGTGAGCCCCCGTAGTCATCATGTCCGAGATGACACCCAACTGCACACCCCGCAAATTCGTGACCGAAAGTCCCATTAGATCAATCCGGTAATACTCACCGGGAGCGGGTGGCGGAAACCGCGTTCTGTCTGCGTAGACAGCGAGGCCACGCAGGGCTGCGGCTGCATCGCGATCATCAATACCGACAAATCGGGCTACCAGATTGTCACCGTTACGCTGCCCCTCATGCAGCAGCCTGCGCTCCCCGGATTCATTGGTACAAACCCAGGGCGAATACTGCAGAATGTTCTCAATCGGATCCGTGTAGGAACGCAACTTGACCCACCCCTTGACGCCGAAGGGAGCCTGTATCACACCGATGATGACCGGGCCAGCAACCACGCCGTCTGTCCTGACAGGTAGCAACAGATGATCAGGGGCTGACCGCGCTGGCCGCCTTGCGATGTTCCTTTATCAGTGAACCAACCCGGCCGGATGTCTGGGCACCGTGTCCGAGCCAGTACTCAATTCGGGCGTCGTCCAGTCGCAAACGTTCTTCACGCCCCGAGGCAATCGGGTTGAAAAAACCGACACGTTCAATGTAACGACCATCCCGCTTGGAGCGGCTATCCGTTACGACAACATGGTAAAAGGGCCGTTTCTTGGCACCGCCCCTGGACAAGCGTATCGTTACCATAAACCTTGTAAATTCCTCTGAAAAAAAGCAAAAAACCAGCGGTGACTCGCTTGAATCACCGTTGGCTTTTTATGCGACACGAGGGCATTTCATGTCAGACGCTGAGAACCGGAAAGGTTTCTCAGCACAATATGGCGGAGAGAGAGGGATTCGAACCCTCGATAGAGGTATAAGCCCTATACTCCCTTAGCAGGGGAGCGCCTTCAGCCGCTCGGCCATCTCTCCATAATCTAACAAACAAACCGAAAAACAAATTACTCGGCGGAGTCACTCATTTTCTCGGCAAACTGACCACTTTGCTCGCGCTTGATGCGCTCATAAATCTCCTCCCTGTGAACCGAGACTTCCTTGGGTGCATTCACACCGATACGTACCTGGTTACCTTTCACACCGAGGACGGTGACAGTCACATCGTCCCCTATCATCAGGGTTTCCCCCACTCTACGAGTCAAAATCAGCATAAAACATTCCTTCCGGGCTGCTCAGAGCCCAATAAATACACCACGCAAGCGGTGTAACAGCCAACCGAAAGAGAGGCATTTTATACCAAGATTACTGTTTTGTTTACCCCTGTGATCACTTTTTTTTGCAAAAGCTGAAAGCTCAGGCCTGATCCAGTTTGAAGGCATCGTGCAGGGTACGTACCGCCAGCTCCAGGTATTTTTCATTGACCACCACCGAAATTTTGATCTCGGAGGTGGAAATCATCTGGATATTGATGCTTTCCCGCGCCAGGGCGGCAAACATCTGACTGGCCACACCGGCATGGGAACGCATGCCAACGCCCACCAGGGAAACTTTCACGATGGTGTCGTCGCTGGTTACTTCCCGCGCCCCCAGATCGTCACGCAGACGACTCAGAATATCCAGTGCCTTTTTGTATTCGGCCCGATGTACGGTAAAGGTGAAATCAGTGGTCGCATCAGCCGCTACATTCTGGACGATCATGTCGACTTCAATGTTGGCTTCGGCGATGGGACCTAAAATTTTGTAGGCGTTGCCCGGCCGATCCGGCACGCCCAGGATGGTCAGTTTGGCTTCATCACGATTGAAGGCAATGCCTGAGATCAATGGTTTTTCCACGTTCTCTTCTTCCTCATAACTGATAAGGGTACCGTGACCCTCTGTGAAACTGGATAACACCCGCAGGGGGACGTTGTATTTGCCGGCAAATTCAACCGAGCGGATTTGCAGAACCCTGGAACCCTGACTGGCCAGTTCGAGCATTTCCTCAAAGGTGATGCGGTCAAGCCGCCTTGCCCGGGGTTCTACCCGGGGATCCGTGGTGTAAACGCCATCCACATCCGTGTAAATGAGACATTCATCTGCCTTGAGGGCGGCAGCCAGGGCGACGGCGGTGGTGTCAGAACCGCCCCGGCCCAGGGTAGTGATGTCTCCCTCTCCAGTGACACCCTGAAATCCGGCAACCACTACTACGCGGCCCTGGGCCAGGTCAGCCTGCATCCGTTCGGTATCAATGTCCAGGATGCGTGCCTTGGTATGCGCCGCATCGGTCAGAATCCTGACCTGACCGCCGGTGTAGGAACAGGCCGGACATCCCCGCTGCTGCAAGGCCATGCACAGGAGGGCTATGGTGACCTGCTCACCGGTCGATAACAGCACGTCCATTTCGCGTGGATCGGGGCGATCCTGCAGTTCATTGGCCATGCTTACCAGTCGGTTGGTTTCACCACTCATGGCAGAAACCACCACCACCAGTTGATCTCCCCCATCCCTGGCGTGAAGGATTCTGTCCGCGACATGGCGGATGCGCTCGACGTTACCTACCGAGGTGCCGCCGTATTTGTGTACATATAAAGCCATAGTTGTCCAGAAAGTTTACACAATGGGCCATTCAGGCCGTCTGTTGCCGTACCCAGTCGACGACGCTGTTCAGGGCTTCATCGAGTCGGCCAGGTTCAGTCCCCCCGGCCTGGGCCATATCGGGTCGTCCGCCACCTTTGCCGCCAACCTGCATCGCTACTGCATTGACCAGATCACCGGCCTTGATTCGCTCCAGTTGATCCCGGGTGACACCGGCAATCAGGTTGACCCGTCCTTCACTCACAGAACCCAGTACCACGGCAGCACTGCCGAGCTTGTTCCGCAGTTGATCGGCCAGTTCGCGCAGGGTTTTGACATCGGCTTCGTCAATTCGGGCCGCCAATACCTGGATGCCATTGACCGTAACGGCCTGGCTGGAGAGATCATCGCCGGCAGAGCTGGCCATTTTACCCTTGAGCCGTTCGATTTCCTTTTCCAGCAGACGATTTTTGTCCAGCAACTGCTGCACCTTTTCGTCCAGGGTGTCGCGGCCTGATTTGAGCCGCTCGCCAATACCCTGTAGCAGCGACTCGCTCGCCCTCACCCAATCACAGGCATTTTCTCCGGTGACGGCTTCAATGCGGCGAACGCCGGCCGCTACCCCGGTTTCACTGATGATTTTGAAAAGGCCAATGTCGCCGACCCGGCTGGCGTGAGTGCCGCCACACAGTTCGGTCGAGAAATCGCCCATTCGCAGTACCCTGACCACCTCACCGTATTTCTCCCCGAACAAGGCCATGGCACCGGTGGACACTGCGGCATCCCGGGACATGAGAGCCACATCCACGGCATGATTGGCCCGTATTTGTGCGTTGACCAATTGTTCAATCTGTTCCAGGCATCCCGATTGAATCGGCTCAAAATGGGAGAAATCAAAACGCAGGCGTTCCGGATTAACCAGGGAACCCTTCTGGGTGACATGACTTCCCAGAATTTTACGCAAGGCTGCGTGCAGCAAGTGAGTTGCCGAGTGGTTCAGTGCGGTCGCCGTGCGGGCTGCCGGGTCAACCCGGGCTTCGCACCGGGCTCCGGACAGTGATCCGCCACTCACCCGCCCCAGGTGGAGGACGGTGTCACTGCCCTGCTTGCGGGTGTCCAGCACGTCAAAGGTGCCGGACGGAAAAACGAGTTGCCCCCGATCGCCGACCTGCCCGCCCGACTCGGCATAAAACGGCGTACGCTCCAGTATGACGATGCCCTCGTCACCGGCCTCAAGGGCATCCACCGCCACCCCGTCACGCAGCAGGGCCAGCACGGTAGCCTCCGCGCTCAGGACGTCATGGCCAATGAACTCACAGGCGGCTTCCACCTTGATGTCGTGGGAATAATCCACCGCAAAATGACTGGCCGAACGAGCCCGGTCGCGCTGGGCCTGCATGTCCCGTTCAAATCCCTCCATGTCGACCGATAATCCCTGCTCACGGGCAATGTCGGCGGTCAGATCGACCGGAAACCCGTAGGTATCGTACAACTGGAACACCGTATCACCCGGTATAACCTGACCCTGGAGTTGTTTAAGGCTGGCTTCCAGAATTTTCATCCCCTGTTCCAGGGTTTCGGCAAACCGTTCCTCTTCCTTTTTGAGTACCTGTTCCACCAGGGAACGGGCGGCTGACAATTCGGGATAGGCAGATCCCATCGCTTCGCACAGAGGGGCTGTCAGTCGATGGAAGAAAATATCGCGGATACCCAGTTTGTAGCCATGACGGATGGCCCGGCGGATGATGCGCCGCAACACGTAACCGCGTCCTTCATTGGACGGTGTTACCCCGTCGACAATCAGAAACGCGGTGGAACGGATATGATCTGCCAGTACCCGCAGGGAACTGGAATCGGTGGAGGCCAAACCGGCAAGATCGGCACCGGCCTGAATCAAGGCATGAAACAGATCAATATCATAATTGCTGTGTACCTGCTGAACCACGGCGGCAATGCGTTCCAGGCCCATGCCGGTATCGACGGACGGCCGCGGCAAGGGGGTCAGGGTTCCATCGGCAGCCCGGTCGTACTGCATGAAAACCAGATTCCAGATTTCGATGTAGCGATCACCGTCTTCATCGGGCGAACCGGGAGGGCCGCCCGGTATGTGCGGCCCGTGGTCGTAGAAAATCTCGCTGCAGGGACCACACGGCCCGGTATCACCCATACTCCAGAAGTTGTCGCGGGTACCAATCCGGGAAAACCGCTCCGCCGAAACGCCAATCTCATCCAGCCAGATGCGGGCCGCCTCGTCATCCTGATCGTATACCGTGATCCACAGCCGTGCAGGCGGCAGACCCAGTACGCCGGTCAGAAATTCCCAGGCGTAGCGGATGGCATCCCGCTTGAAATAATCACCGAAACTGAAATTGCCCAGCATCTCAAAAAAGGTATGGTGCCGGGCCGTATAGCCGACATTCTCCAGGTCATTGTGCTTGCCACCCGCCCGTACGCACCGCTGGGAGGAAACGGCCCGACTGTAGGGACGTTCATCACGTCCCAGAAAAACATCCTTGAACTGCACCATGCCGGCATTGGTAAACAGCAGCGTGGGATCATGTGCAGGAATCAGCGAGCTGGACGGAACGATACGGTGTCCGCGTTCTTCAAAAAAACGGAGAAAGAGAGAGCGCAGTTCGGCACTGGTCATAACAAAAAACCTGGGAATTATTCAGTCGTTGGTGTCGCCGGATGAAGGCAGGGAGCGGAACAGTTGACGAATTTCATCGGATGAGAAGCCCCTCACCCGAAGAAAATTTTCGCGTCTGGCACGTTCGCCGGGTGCAAGGGGTGACCGGGTTCCGTATTTTTTGGTGTACACGCGATGGATGGATTGACTCCAGTCATAACAGGATAAATCAGGCAGGTCTTCCCGGCTTATGCCGCGTTGTTTGAGTTCTTCAATGATACGGCGATGACCGTATCCCTTTTCTGCCCGCGAACGGGCATAACAATCAGCATACCGGCCATCACTTTGCAGACCCTGTTCTGTCAGGTGGTCGAGAGTCCGGGCAATGACATCGGGAGCAAACGCCCGCGACGCAAGCTTCAAACCCAGTTCCTGACGGCTGTATTCGCGTCGGGCCAGACAGGACAGAGCCTTGGCAACGGCCTGCCTGACCGGATCGGTATCCTGGTTCAGAATCCGCCATCCTCAGCCGCAGGCGTAGCCGATGCGTGGTCAGCGTGACCGGCAGCCGCCGTACCCGCAAAGGCTTTTTCACGAATTTTGCGATCAATGCTGGCCGCAACTTCCGTGCGTTCCTTCAGGTAGTTACGTACGTTTTCCTTGCCCTGGCCAATGCGGTCGCCGGAAAAACTGTACCACGAACCAGACTTTTGCAGTATATCGTATTGCACGCCCAGATCGACCAACTCACCCTCGTAGGACACACCCTCACCATAGAGTATGTCGAAATCAGCGGTACGAAAAGGCGGAGCCACCTTGTTTTTAACGACCTTGACCCGGGTTTCGTTACCAACCACCTCATCACCGGCCTTAATGGCACCGGTGCGGCGTATGTCGAGTCGAACCGAGGCATAAAATTTCAGGGCATTCCCGCCGGTAGTGGTCTCGGGATTACCGAATGTAACGCCGATCTTGCTGCGAATCTGGTTGATGAAGATCATCAGGGTGTTGGAGCGATTGATGCTGGCGGTCAATTTACGCAGGGCCTGCGACATGAGACGCGCCTGTAAGCCCATGTGGGAATCGCCCATTTCACCGTCAATCTCGGCCTTGGGAGTCAGGGCGGCCACCGAATCGACCACCACGATGTCCACGCTACCGGAACGCAACAGCATGTCAGCAATCTCCAGAGCCTGCTCTCCGGTGTCCGGTTGCGACACCAGCAAATCTTTGAGATCTACGCCAATTTTTTCAGCGTAGGATGGGTCGAGGGCGTGTTCGGCATCAATAAACGCAGCCACACCGCCCTTTTTTTGCACCTGGGCAATCACTTCCAGGGTGAGGGTGGTTTTGCCCGAGGAT